>JANOYI010000502.1:0-8470 GCA_031428795.1 Ilumatobacteraceae bacterium
AGTAAGGACCGCGCTGGCTTCATTGTCAACGCGCTTCTCATCCCGTACCTGCTCTCGGCTGTCCGAATGATGGAATCGGGCTTCGCCACCGCCGAGGACATCGACGCCGGGATGGTGGAGGGGTGCAACCATCCAATGGGCCCCTTGCGACTGACCGACCTCATCGGCCTCGATACCACGATGGCTGTCGCCGACAGCCTGTACGCCGAATTCAAGGAGCCGCTGTACGCGTCGCCACCATTGCTCTCCCGGATGGTGGAGGCGGGGTTGCTCGGCCGAAAGACAGGGCGAGGCTTCTACGACTACCAGGCGGCTCGCTGAGTGGCCGACGCTCTCGAACGAATCACGAATCTCGTTGCGCTGTTGATGGAGGCGCGCTCGCCGCTGACCCAAGACCAGATCATCCACGAACTTGACGGTCAGTACCCCGCTGGCGACTCGGCCCAGCGAGGTGCCTTCGAACGCGACAAGGCCCTCCTGCGTGAGATCGGTGTGCCGCTAGAAAGCGAAGTGCTCGGTGGCAATGACGCAGGTCGCACTGCGTACCGAATCGACCGCGGCCGCTACGAGCTGGCCGACCTGAAGCTGGCACCTGACGAGAAGGCTGCGCTGCAGCTCGCCGTCGCAGCCGCCCGCTTGGCCGACGCGCAATTCGGCCTACTGAAGTTGGGCGGCGACCGCAGCTCGGCGCCGGTGGTTGTTGCCAACATTCCTGACCTGCCAGCGCTGCCCGCAATTCGCGAGGCCAGCGCCGCGCGTGCGGAGGTTGGCTTTGGGTACCACGGGTCGCCACGCCGGCTGCACCCCTACGCCCTCTTGTTGCGCGAGCGCTACTGGTACGTGATCGGGCTCGATGTCGACCGTGCTGAGGTGCGCACGTACCGGGTTGATCGAATGGAGGGTGAGTTGACCGTCGGTGAGGCGAATGCGTTCGAGCGCCCTGCCGACTTCGATCCGCGAGCAACGTTTCCGTCGGACCCGAAGTTGTTGGGCGACGAGCCTGCCGCCCGTGCTGAGGTGCTGGTCGACGAGCCACGCGCCGCAGCGATCGCTCTCGAGTTGGGTGAGGCAGCGGTGCTGAGCCGGGGCCTCGATGGCTCGATCGTGGTGGAAGTGCCCTGCGCCAACGTCGACGCGTTCCGATCATGGCTGTTCGGCATCGGTGAGCATGCCGAGGTCTTGGCGCCCGCAGAGGTTCGGGCCGATGTGGTGGCGTGGTTGCAAGCAATGGTGGGTGCAAGATGACGGCGCATCGCGGCCCGCGGCCCACCAGCGATCGTCTCCGTCGGCTACTGGTGATGCTTCCATGGCTGATGGAGCATGGCGAGGTAACTGTCGAAGAGATGTGTCATCGCTTCGAGCTCACCGAAGCGGAGTTGGTGAAGGACCTCGAGTTGGCAGCGATGTGTGGCCTGCCGCCGTTTGTCGACGAGATGGTCGATGTGTTCATTGATGAAGGCCGCGTGTACGCGGGCGTGCCCCGCCTCTTTACGCGGCCGTTGCGGTTGACCGCCCCCGAAGGTTTCGCACTGCTGGCCGCCGCGCGCGTTGCAATGCAGTTACCTGGGGCTGATGTGGATGGTGCGTTGGCCCGGGCGCTGCAGAAACTCGCTGCCCTGCTGGGTGACGACGCAGTGGTGATGGAGACGCCCCAGCCGCCTGCGGCTGCGATGGTTGTCGATGCCGCCCAGCGCAACGAGCGACTCCACATCACCTACTGGTCGCCGGCTGCCGATCGGCGAACTGAACGCGACATCACCCCTCGCAGAGTTTTCTTCGACAGCGGCTACTGGTATGTGATTGCCGACGATCATCGCAGCGGCGAGGAACGCACCTTCCGTATCGACCGTATCGAGCACGCCGAGCTGACCGGGGTGATCGATGAGCCTCGCGAGGTCGACGTTCCTCACGGCGATACATGGTTCGCCGATGACGAGTTGCCGTCGGCGGTACTCACAGTGCCCGCCGGCGGCGGCTGGGTGGCAGAGCGCTATCCCACACGGTCGGCGGAGTCAGTCGGTGACGGCTGGCGAATTGAAGTCACAGTGGCCAGCGAGCGCTGGCTGCGCGACCTGCTGTTGCGGCTTGGCGCGGAGGCTCGAGTTGTCGAGCCGGTCGAGTGGGTGAATCTCGGTGCCTCCGCCGCTCGGGAACTGCTGAGTCGCTACGTCTAGCGACCGTGAGGCCTAACGTCGCGGCGTCAGTACGGGCAGCTGGTCGACTGTCTCGAAGCCGTGAGCGCGAAGGAGATGAGGCAAGACAGCGGCTGTCGCATCGGCATCGGCCAGTGCGTCGTGCGGCCGAGTGAGATGGATGTCGTAGCGGGCGCACATGTCGCCGAGGCGATGCGACAGCTGACGTTCCGGGTCTAACTGGCGAGACAGTCGAAGGGTGCACAGCGGTTGTTCGAGGGCCAGCGTGATGCCATTGCGGGCCGCCGCCTTCTGCAGAAAGGCCATGTCGAACTCGGCGTTGTGCGCCACGAACCGAGTGCCCAGCAGTAGTGCGGCAACTCGCGACATCACCTCTGGCGCTGGCGGCGCCGAACGAACGTCGCGTCGGCGGATGCCGTGAATCTTGGTGGGGCCGACCCGAAACCACCAGCGTGAGCGCGGCGCTACGAGGCTGCTCCAGCGTTCGAGCACGACGCCGGTGCCGTCGACCACCACCACGCCGACCTGCAACACATTGTGGCGCTTCACCGACAGCCCCGACGTCTCGACATCGACCACGGCGAACCGCTGGGCGCTGACGAGTTCGTGCATGTGCTGCACCTTACGGCAGGGGTGTGATGCAGTGGTTGCCTTAGACCTTCACGCCCCGAGCGCGAATTCCGATGGGAGCCGAAACTGTGAAGCCGGCCAAGTGGCGGTCTTCTTCGCTTTCGCCCGCCCAGAACCCGTATTCGTGATGCTCGCGGGCGAAAGTTCGGCAGCTCTCGAGGACCACGCAGACATTGCAGAGCCGACGGGCTCGCGCTTCGCGACGCTCACGGGCTTGCGGTCGCTCGGCCTTCGGAGGGAAGAAGAGCGGCGTATAGCCCTTGCAGGCTGCGAGGTCAGTCCACACGATGTCGATCGGTGGCGAGTCAGCCTCGGAGAGCTCCGACGGGGAAAGTAGTTGCACTGGACTCATGATTCGTCCTTCGCACGTGACAGGGGCACAACGTGTAACTCATTTACTACTAAATGAATTCGGCAATGTCAAGAGGTTGCGCGTACATGACGTTCAAATGGCGCGTGACGTGCGTAACAGCCGGCAGCTGTGCAGGTAGCGGCCTAGAGCAGTTCGGCGGCGAGGCTGGCGACGGTGCCGCGCTCGCAGGCGCTGAGCGTGACGTGCCCGAAGCACGTCTGCCCACCGAAGGCCTGAATCAGCACGGCCAGCGCGTTGTTCGACTCGCCCAAGTAGGGCGCATCGATCTGGCTGGTGTCGCCGGTGAAGATCACCTTTGTTCCCTCGCCGATGCGAGTGAGCACCGTCTTGAGCGTGGTGGGCTCCAGATTCTGCGCCTCGTCGACCACCACGATCTGGCGATGCAGGCTGCGGCCGCGAAGGAACGTGACCGATTCCAGCGACAGCTGATTGCGCCCGACCAGCTCATCAACCAGGCGGTGTGCGTCATGATCGCTGCGTTGGTCGGTGAGTGCGACGATCGCGTCGTGAATGGCTGACATCCACGGGTCGAGCTTCTCGTCGAGACCGCCGGGCAAAAAGCCGACGTCGGCGCGGCCAACAGGAACCAGCGGCCGGTACACCGCCAGCTTCTCGTAGCGACGTTGTTCGACGACCTGCTCGAGGCCGGCCGCAATGGCGAGCAGGGTCTTGCCGGTGCCGGCGCGACCATCCAGGGCCACGACGCTGACGTCTGGATCGAGCAGCAGTTCAAGCGCGAAGCGTTGCTCCTTCGAACGTGCGCGCAGCCCCCATGCTTCGGGCGCAGCGTGCGAAAGCAACACGAGTTCACCGTCGACGCACCGAGTGAGTGCGCTCTGTGAACCACAGCGGAGTACGGCGAACTCGTTCTCGTACAGGCCTGAACTGCCCTCGACCTCGTCGGTCGCGAGTGCGCCAGCGCCATAGAGACGATCGATGAGGTGGTGCTCGGCCTCGACCGTGATCCAACCGGCTGAGCGCGTGGCGGCGCTGCGGCCAACCGGGTGGTGCTCGGTTGCTTCGAGGCCGAGGTGCGCCGCCTTGATGCGCAGCGCAGCGTCGTTGGACACCATGCGAGTGGGTGCGTGCATCGCCTGCCCAAGCGCGGCTCCGATGATGCGGTTGTCGGGAATGTTCGGGTCCAGCCCGTGCTCGATGAGGAGGTGCTTCTGTACGCCGTTGATCTCTATCTGCAGCGTGCCTTCAGCAGCCGGGTCACCAATCGCGAACGGCGTAGCCAGCGATCCTCCCGCCTTCACGCGCAACTCCTCGATGGTGCGCAGCGCAGTGCGAGCCGCCCGGCCGACGTCGTCTGGCCGCGTCTTCAGACTGTCGAGCTCCTCGATCACCGTGAAGGGAATGACGACATCGACCCCAGCGAAACTGTGAAGGCAGCCGGGGTCGCCGACAAGTACCGACGTATCCAGCACCACTCGCGTACGCACTCCTCCCTTCACCGAATCATCAGACAGACGGCCGGTCAGGAGATCGGTCAACGCCACTCCATTCGTAGGGTGAGTTGGAAGGGGACGAACGAGAAGTTCCTCAACAGGTCCAGTTGTAGCGCACGACCCGTGGTTGATGGTGGATGGCACGAAGTGTTCATACAAGCGCCGCACACCGCGACTATCCGCCGTCGACCGTTCACGCGAAAACGTGTCGCTGGACACTTAGTGCAAATGCAACAACTTAGGTGCTTGTAATCAGCGCGCGAAACGTATTCGATACGCGGACGTAACAATCCGTTACTCCGAGCAATCCGGTACCCGGAGGTATCAAGTCACATGACCACCAAAGCAGAGCTGATCGACGCCATCGCAACCGAAGCAGGTGTCACCAAGGCCGACGCCGAGCGCACGGTCGCAGCCTTTTTCGACATCGTCACCAAGGCGGCCCAAAAGGACGAGAAGATCGCATGGCCGGGCTTCGGTTCGTTCAGCACCTCGAAGTCGGCGGCGCGCACGGGTCGTAACCCGCAGACCGGCGAGGCAGTCAAGATCTCAGCCTCGACCCGTATGAAGTTCACCTCGAGCAGCACGCTCAAGGCTGCACTCAACCCGAACAAGAAGTGATTCAGCAAGTCCTGTAAATCCATTACCGAGCAAGCAACACCAACTACGGAAGGAAAGTGAAAGTGGCAGCAACAAAGAAGGCTCCGGCCAAGAAGGCAGCACCCGCCAAGAAGGCTCCGGCCAAGAAGGCAGCACCCGCCAAGAAGGCAGCTCCTGCGAAGAAGGCAGCTCCTGCGAAGAAGGCAGCACCCGCCAAGAAGGCAGCACCCGCCAAGAAGGCAGCACCCGCCAAGAAGGCAGCTCCGGCGAAGAAGGCTCCGGCCAAGAAGAAGTGAGGCTTTGCGCCACACGGTGATGAATGGGGGGCCTTCGTGCCCCCCATTCGCCGTTTTCGACACGAGTGCTGAACAATGTGTGAATGGACGCGATCTGCGACGACCTTGCCGGTGAACATGACGCGCTCGACGCGATGGTTGCGGAACTGACAGAGGAGCAATGGTCACTGCAGACGCCGGCAGATGGCTGGGCAGTCCGCGACCAGATCAGCCACCTGTGGTTCTTCGATCAACGGGCGGCGTTAGCGCTGCGAGATCCGGAAGCGTTCGCAGCCGACATGCAGTGGCTGATGGCGGCGGGCGGTACCAGCGCCTCGGTGGCCCCAGGACGTGAGATGAGCGGCGCCGGGCTACTCGCGGCGTGGCGGCACGACCGGGCCGACCTTCTCACCCTGGCTCGCACGATTGATCCATCGACACGCGTACCCTGGTACGGGCCCGCGATGGCGGCGCGGTCGTTCATCACAGCGCGGCTGATGGAGACATGGGCTCATGGGCAAGATGTTGCAGATGCACTCAGCGTCACGCGCGCCGCAACGTCGCGGCTGAAGCATGTGGCTCACATCGGAGTGCGAGCGCGCCAATTCAGCTACATGATCAACGGGCTCACGGGGCCCGATGCTCCGGTGTACGTCGCACTGACAGCACCCGACGGATCTCTGTGGGAGTGGGGCGAGCCGGCAGCTGATCGAGTGACCGGCGATGCAATGGATTTCTGCCTCGTTGTGACGCAGCGTCGGCACCGCGACGACACCAGCCTGCACGTCGAGGGTCCGAATGCGATCGAGTGGATTGGCATCGCGCAGGCGTTCGCGGGCGAACCCGGCGGCGGTCGCACTGCGGGCCAGTTCCGCAGCTGACTGTCCAGCCGGTCATTTGTCGGCGCTGCGCCGCAGGGCGCGATGCCGACCAGGCGTGTTCGAGTTCAGCCGTCGAAAGCAACGATTGAAGTGTGCGGCGTCGGCGAAGCCGCACTGCGCAGCGATGAGGGCAACGCTCAAGTCCGTCCGCTCGAGTAGCGCGGTTGCGGCGTCCACTCGGCCAGCAATTATCTCACCAGACACCGTGGTGCTGGCGGCTAGGTGGGCGCGTTGCAGCGAACGCGACGACGTATCCATGACGGCGGCGGCCGCTGAGAGATTCCAATGGCGCCGCGGCTGCTGCGCGACGGCGATCCGGAGGCGGTCGTTGAGCGAAGGTGAGCCGGACGCAGTGTTCAGCGAAGGGTTCTCCGTCCAACGAAGGTGCAATACCAGAGGGGCGACCAGGAAGTCGAAGGTTGTTGACTTCGTGAGTGGCCAGGCGGCGGCGGTGGTGTTGGACCGAGCGTCGCCGACGTCGGCGATGAGTGACCTCACGCGGATTCGACGGCACATTCCGATGAACGAACCAAAGACGAACAGTGACTCGGCGACAGTTGGATCAGCGCCTTCGTTCGCGACGTGGCGAACCTGCAGTGAGCCGTCGGACAGTTCGTGGTCTGTGCGATGACCGAGGTGAAACAGACGCTCGACTCGACGGAATCGACACGCAAGGTCGTGGGGGTGGTTGCTGGTGGCGAGGGCTCGCACCACTTCGTGATCGCTGGTGCGGGCGAACCGCTCGCCTGCCAGCAGCACGCTCACCGCGCCCTCGTTGTGCAGAAGGTCCTCCAGCACTAGACGATGCCCGAGTTCGCTCAGCGCCGCCGACGCAGTGAGTGAGCTGTGGCGGTGTCCTGCAGCGGCTTCAGAGAGCGCCGGATCGACAGTGCGGAAATTCGTTCTCATGTTGGCGTGATTGTACAATTTCTCAGAGAGCGAGGGCGGCACACTGGGCGTATGGAACTCACGTCAATGCGAGTAGTCGTCACGGGAGCCACCGGAGGAATCGGTCGCGAACTTGTCAGTGCATTCGTCGCCGCCGGCGCCGAAGTCATCGCCCACGGCCGCGACTCCGACAAGCTGGAAGACCTCGCGGCGTCGTTCCCTGCGGTCGCGACCGTGTGCGGAGACCTGTCGACGGCGCACGGCCGAGCCGAGTTCGCCGACGCAGTCATGGCCATGGGTGACGTTGACGGTCTCGTGAACAACGCCGGTACGCAGACGCCGGTGGACGCCCAAAACCCGGGACCGTGGACGACATTCGAAAGCGAGCTGTGCCTCAACGTCCACGCGCCCATTCACCTGACTCATCTGTTGCTTCCCTCGCTGACTCAGCGCCGTCCGACGGCGCCACGCGCGTTCATCGTCAATGTGACGTCGGGTCTTGCGCTGGCGCCGAAGGCGGCATCAGCCCCGTACTCAGCGAGCAAGGCGGCGTTGCGGTCCTATTCTCAGGCTCTTCGCTGGCAGTTGCGTGACTCACCGGTGGCGGTCATCGAGGCGCTACCTCCGCTGGTCAAGACGGCGATGACGGAAGGTCGCAACGAGGATGCCATGGCCCCTTCGGAATGCGCACGGCACATCGTGAGAGGCGTTCGAGCAGACCAATCAGAGATCTATATCGGCAAAGCGAAACTGCTCCGAGTGGTGATGAGAGTGTCGCCGGCACTGGGCCGCAGAATTATGCGGGACTCGTGATCGTCGCTAGAGGTCTTCGATGCGTTTGAACACTTCGGCGCTGCGCACCCCGTAGCGCTCTCCCAGCCCTGCCAGACGGGCGGTGATGCGGGTGCGGAAAGCACTGAGCTGATCTGTGTCGATCGCCTTCATCGTGCTTTCGAACTGACTGGCGTGAGCTTCCAGCGCATGGAGCTTGTGCTCGAGAAAGTCGGCGACGTCCTCCACGTGATCTGGCGACTCGGCTTCCCACAGCAGCAGCGCGTCTGGGCGATGTGGAGCCAGACCGTGCTCCTTGTTGAAGTGCGGATCGCGGGCGGCGACAATGCCGTCGCAGGCCAGTAACCCTGCCTCGCGGTGATCGGGGTGCAGCCGGTAGTGCTTCCACGGGTCGTGCGCCAAGATCACCTGCGGCTGCAGAGTTCGG
>JANOYI010000503.1:0-7609 GCA_031428795.1 Ilumatobacteraceae bacterium
GCTTCCGGGGTCGGGTACACGGGCACCGACGGCATCAACCTGTGGATGCAGGTCGCCGACGAGCGCTCGGCACTGCTCACGTTGGCGGCGCAGGGCATCGGCGCCGCACCAGGTGAACCGTTCATGGTGCGCGACGGAGCACCATCGCTGCGCGTCACAGTCGGCTTGATCGACGATTCGATCGCGACCTACGCGGGCCGCCTCGCCGAGGCTGCAGGCAACCAGCCGACGCGCAGCGGCCAGCGCTGACCCCCACCGAGTCAGCATCGGCGTTCATCTGCGGTACTACCGCACCTCAGCGCCGACAAAGGGAAGCTCGACCAACATCGGCGTTCATCTGCGGTACTACCGCACCTCAGCGCCGATGTACAGGGATGGCCTAGTTGATCGAGGTGTGCAGCAGTTCGTGCGCCAAGGGGCACTCGGCTGCCAGCGACGCCTCATCGATTGCGGAAACGCCGTTGGCCGTCGCCACGTGGGAGAACAGCGCCAACGGCATCACGTCGGCCTCTGCTAGCCAGGGGACACGCACGTCGCCGAGGCGTTCGACCAGCGACAGAAACGCTGCTTCGGGGAGACAGCGACCGATGCCGGCGACCGCCCACACGGGCACCTCGCTGCAGTAGGCCACGGAGGCAGCGGCGCGGCTTCCGCGGGCCGCAATCAGTTCGCCGCTCGAGGCGGCCAGCGCTTCGACAATGACCAGGTCGGCAGCCAGCACAGCGGCAGCGATGCCGCCCGGCTCGATGACTTCAGCCTCCACGTCGGCTCGATCCAGGCGACGGACGAACAAGCCGCCCTGATCGTCAGCATCAATAGCCAGCACACGAATATCGCCGCGACGAAGGATCGCTTCCCCTGCCAGGTCGGGCCACCCCACCACGCATAGCGTGATGTCGGCGGGAATCGAGTCGATCAACACGTCCGGCGTCAGATCGGCGTCGATCTCGTCGGCCAGGCGGCGTGCGGTCGCGTAGGGGTCGGGAGCGGTGAGCATGTGTGCGCACATCCACCACAGCGGTCCGGAGGTCGGGTGGCGTTCGACAATTCGGCGGCAGGCCACAACGAGGCCAGCGGGGTCGACACCCATCCCGCGCAGCGCCGATGCAGTCTCGCTGACCATCACTCGCGGGTCGCCGCCACTCGATCGGGCCAAGTACCGCAGACGCTCGATCGGGTGCACGGCAGCGACCTTACCGGCAGTCACCGGAGCTGTCCCGCCCAGCGGCCGCCAATCCTCAAGGACCAATCCGTGACGAGCGAGGTGGGTGGCTGCGAGGGCTCTGCGCTAGGTTGACGCCGTGGCCAGCACCGTTGCTCTCGACATCAATCTCACCACGATCGGCGGCGAGTCGCGTCCGCTTGAGGAGTGGGTCACCACCTTCCATCTGGCCAGCGTCGTGCTCGATCCGTACACCAACGAGAGTTCCTGGATTCTGAAGCCGGCGGCACGCATTCTTGAGGCGTTCCGCGGCGCTGATGTGCGGGTCAATCTTGTTGTCACCTGCGGTGCCGACGAAGCCAAGCAATTCCTGGGGCCGCTCGCCGACGAGTTCCTGGTCTTCTGCGACCCCGACCGCTCGTTCGTGCGGGGTCTCGGGGTCGCAACGCTGCCCGCATTCGTGTTCGTCCGCGGCGACGGCAGTGTGCAGGCCGTTGCCGAAGGTTGGAACTCGTCAGAGTGGCGCCAAGTCGCGAAGACCATCGCCGACAACACCTCGTGGATCCCGCCCACGATTCCCGGTGCCGGCGACCCGTCGCCATTCCACGGCACACCCGCCCTCGGCTGAGCCCGCTCCGGTGACACGCGGGCTGCCCGACCTGCCCGTGCTCGACGCGCTGCCGGCAGTACTGGCTGCGTTGGCAGACCACGGCTCGGCCATCCTCGTGGCACCCCCTGGAGCCGGCAAGACCACCCTCGCTCCGCTCGTTCTGATCAACGAACCGTGGCTGGCCGGCCACCGCATCGTCATGCTGGAACCACGGCGGTTGGCCACGCGGGCTGCCGCGCAACGAATGGCCTCGCTGTTGGGCGAGCAGGTCGGTGAGACCGTTGGCTACCAGACCCGCGACGAACGCCACATCGGGCCTCGTACTCGGATCGAGGTCGTCACCGAGGGCGTGCTGACCCGGCGACTGCAGAACGATCCGTCGCTAGAGGGTTACGGGCTGGTGATCTTCGACGAGGTCCACGAACGCAACCTTCCCACCGACGTCGGGCTGGCGCTGCTGTTGGATGCGCGCACAAGTTTGCGCCCCGATCTGCGCGTGCTGGCCATGTCTGCAACGCCCGACACGAAGGGCTTGCTGCGAGTGCTCGGCAACGACACTCCTGTGGCCTCAAGTGACGGTCGGATGCACCCCGTGGACATCGTGTGGGCGCCAATGGGCAAGCAAGACCGGGTGCAGGAGGCGACGGCCGCTCTGGTGCAGCGCGCACTGCGCGAGCAGACCGGCGACATCCTCGTGTTCCTGCCGGGCATCGGCGAGATTCGGCGGGTACAGGGCCTTCTCGAAGCCGCCGTGGCGCCCGAAGTCGACGTGTATCCGTTGGCCGGCGCGCTGTCCCTCGCCGAGCAAGACCACGCGCTCACCGCCTCACCCTCCGGTCGCCGGCGCGTCGTGCTGTCCACCGACATCGCCGAGTCGTCCCTGACCGTCGACGGCGTACGCGTGGTCGTCGATGCTGGACTGGCGCGTGTCCCTCGCTTTGATCAACGCACGGGGATGAGCCGCCTGACGACCGTCAGCACCAGTCGTGCCTCTGCCGACCAGCGCGCTGGGCGTGCGGGCCGCACCGAGCCGGGCGCGGCGTATCGGCTGTGGAGCAAGCTGGAGCACGGCACACGGCGGGCGCATCTGGAGCCGGAGATCACGCAGGTCGATCTCGCCGGGCTAGCCCTGGAACTCGCCGCGTGGGGCACTCCGGTCGACGAGCTCCGGTGGGCTGACGCTCCCCCGCCACGTACGCTGCAGCAGGCAATCGAGTTGCTCGTCCGGCTCGATGCACTGACCGATGATGGGCGCATGACGGATCGGGGGCGACGAATGTTGGCGCTGCCGCTGCATCCACGACTGGCACGAATGGTCGCGGGTGCGGACGCTGCCGACGGTTCGCTGGCGTGTGTCGTCGCAGCGCTGATTGACGAGCGCGACGTGTTCCGCGGCCGCCCGGACGAACTTCCGGCCGACCTTGCGCTTCGCGTCGGTGCGATCTGTGGGCAGTACCACGATCGGGCCGACAGTCGTGATGTTCGGCGCGTCCGAGACCGCGCCGCTGATGTCGCGCGCCGAGCGCAGATTCGCTTCGACCTCGACGACGTTCGCTCGGATCGCTGCGGGGTGGTGCTCGCCCTCGCCTATCCGGATCGTGTCGCCGTTCGCCGCAACCAGCCGGGCCAGTTCCAACTTCGCACAGGTTCGTCGGCATGGACCCCGCCGACGGATCCGCTGGCGAATGAGCGGTTCGTGGTTGCCGCCGATCTCGACGGCAAGCGCGACAACGCTCGCATTCGTATCGGAGCCGCGCTCGACGTCAACGACGTCATCTCCTCGCTCGCAGATCAGATCGAGCGCCGTGAGTCGCTTGTCTGGGACAAGCAGCGCGACGACTTGGTCCAGCGAGTCGAGACGCGGCTGGGCGGCATGTTGTTGGACGAGCAGGTCCGACGAGCAGATCAGGGCGACGCCACCGTGGCCGCGCTCGTGGAGCGCGTGCGTTCCACCCGACTGGCAGCCTTGCAATGGTCGCCGTCAGCGGTGCGGCTGCGCGCACGAGTCGCATTCATCCGCCGTCATATGGGTCCGGAGCAGTGGCCTGACTGGAGCGATGCCGCCCTCGTCGCCACTCTCGACGACTGGCTGGCGCCCTACCTCGCAGGTGCGACCGGTGCCGCCGATCTCGCCGCGCTCGACACGACCATGCTGCTCTCCGCGCAGCTTGACTGGGACACGTCCAGTCGGCTCGGCCACCTGGTCCCGACACACCTCGACACGCCGGCCGGACGCAGCGCGATCATCGACTACTCCCGCGACGTGCCCACGGCATCGGTGCGAGTTCAGGACCTCTTCGGCCTCGCCGTACACCCGACCGTCGCGGGCTCGGTGCCGGTGTCGTTGGAGCTGCTCTCCCCCGCCGACCGTCCGATTCAGATCACCAGCGACCTCCCCGGCTTCTGGGCCGGCACCTGGGCTGACGTCCGCAAAGAAATGGCCGGCCGCTACCCCAAACACCAATGGCCGCAAGACCCAGCGACCGCCAAGCCGAACCGCCTCAAGTAGCCATTCACAATCGCACGTGTCGCGCCCCCACCGAATCACACCGACGTCACGCTGTGACACGTGCGATTGTGAACGCGGGGCGGGGGTGGGCTGGGGGCTTGGGGGTGGGTGGGCGTAGGCTTTTCTCATGGCTGCTGCACCCGAGTTTGAGTTCACCGAGCTGTTTCTGCTGGGTCACGATGAGACGCAGTATCGGCTGGTCAGCACCGATCATGTGCGAACAGTGGACACGCCGTTGGGCACCATGTTGCAGGTGGACGCTGCCGCGCTCACGCTGATCACGCAGGAGGCCATGCGCGACATCGCGCACTTCCTGCGTTCGACCCACCTTGCCCAGCTAGCCAAGATTCTCGACGACCCTGAGGCCAGTGACAACGACCGCTTCGTTGCACTCGACCTGTTGAAGAACTCGGCCATCAGCGCAGGCGGCGTGCTGCCGATGTGTCAGGACACGGGCACCGCAATCGTCAAGGCGAAGAAGGGCAACCTGGTACACACCGACGGAGGCGACGAAGAAGCAATCGCCCGCGGCGTGTTCAACACCTACCAAACCAGCAACCTGCGCTACAGCCAGATGGCGCCTCTGACCATGTACGAAGAAGTGAACACCGGCAACAACCTGCCGGCCGAAATCAAGATCAGCGCCACCGACGGCGACGCCTACAAATTCCTCTTCCTCGCCAAGGGCGGCGGCAGTGCCAACAAGAGCTACCTCTTCCAGGAGACCAAGGCGCTCCTCAACGAGAAGACCCTGCTGCCGTGGCTGTTCGAGAAGATGAAGACGCTCGGCACGTCTGCCTGCCCGCCTTATCACCTGGCGGTCGTCATCGGCGGCACGAGTGCGGAGATGGCGGTGGAGACGGCGAAGCTCGCAAGCGCGCACTATCTCGACAACCTGCCCACCGAAGGCAGCAAGCTCGGGCACGCGTTCCGCGACCTCGACCTGGAGGCCAAGGTTCTCAAGCTCAGCCAGGAGACCGGCATCGGCGCCCAGTTCGGCGGCAAGTACTTCTGCCACGACGTACGGATCGTGCGCCTGCCGCGCCACGGAGCGAGCTGCCCGGTGGGCATGGCGGTCAGCTGCAGCGCCGACCGCCAGATGCTGGGCAAGATCACCAAGGACGGCATCTTCCTCGAGCAGCTGGAAACCGATCCGGCTCGCTTCCTGCCCGACGTCACGCATGACGACCTGGCCGACGCGCAGGTCGTGCACATCGACCTCAACCGACCGATGGCCGACGTCCGCGCCGAGCTGTCGAAGTACCCAGTGAAGACGCGAGTGATGCTGGCCGGGACGATGATCGTCGCGCGCGACATCGCCCACGCGAAGATCAAGGAACGCCTGGACCGCGGCGAGCCGATGCCGCAGTACATGAAGGACTTCTGCGTGTACTACGCGGGCCCGGCCAAGACACCCACGGGAATGGCGAGTGGCTCGTTCGGCCCCACCACTGCCGGCCGTATGGACAGCTACGTCGACGAGTTTCAGTCGGCCGGCGGCAGCCTCGTGATGCTCGCCAAAGGCAATCGCAGCAAGGCCGTCACGGATGCGTGCAAGGCACACGGCGGCTTCTACCTCGGCAGCATCGGCGGCCCGGCGGCACGCCTTGCGCAGGACTGCATCACCAAGGTCGAGGTGCTGGAAATGCCCGAGCTAGGGATGGAGGCCGTGTGGAAGATCGAGGTCCACGACTTCCCCGCATTCATCGTGGTCGACGACAAGGGCAACGACTTCTTCGATCTGGTCAACAAGCCGTACAACCCCAACACCACGACAGGCACGACGACCCAGGTGCACATCCACTAACCCGCAGGGTCAGCGGCGCCACGGCTGTTACGCGCAACCTGCACGCCGCCACTCAGCGTCGGCGAAGGGTGACGCTGACGATGAACGACTAGGCCAGGCTGACGAGTTCGAGCCAGTCTTCGTTGAAGTAGTCGACCTGGCCATCGGGCATCAACAGCACCTTCGTCGGCGCGAGCGCCTCGACAAATTCGGTGTCGTGGCTGACGAAGACGATGCTGCCCTTCCACCCCGTCAGCGCCTCGGCCACGGCCTCGCGGCTGGGCGGGTCGAGGTTGTTGGTTGGCTCGTCGAGCAGCAGCAGGTTGTTGCGCCCGACCATCAGCATCGCCAACGCCAACTTGGTCTTCTCTCCACCCGACAACGTGCCGCTGGCCTGAAACACCTTGTCGCCGCTGAGACCCATCATGCCCAGGAAGGCACGCAGCTGAGTCTCGGTGTAGATGACACCCGGCGGCACCTCGGCGCGCAGGTTGTCGAGCAGACTTTGGTCGGTGCGCAGGTTGTCGTGCTCCTGCGCGTAGTAGCCCATGTGAACTTCGTGGCCGTAGCGGAAGTCACCAACGTTGGCTTCTGTCTCGCCAGCGAGAATTCGCAGCAGGCTGGTCTTGCCCGCACCGTTGAGACCAAGTACCAGCAGGCGGTCGCCGCGGCCGATGTCGAACGACACGTCCTCGAACACAGGCGGCCCGCCGTAACCCTTCGACATGTGCGTGGTGGTGAGCACGGTGCCACCACACGACGGCGGGTCGGGGAACTTCATCTTGAGAGTTCGATCGCCGGCGCCAACATGCACGCGTTGCGCTTCGAGACGGGCGATCTGCTTTTCCTTGCTGTGCGCCATCTTGGCCTTGGTGGCCTTGGCGCCGAAGCGATCGACGACCGCCTGAATGCGGGCGATCTCCTTGGTCTGCAGCGAGGCTTGCTTGACCAAGCGCTCTTCGTCGAGCCGACGGGACAACTTGTACTGGCTGTACGTGCCCTTGTACTCGACGAGGTTGCCCAGGTTCTCTTCACCCGGACGGTCGAGGTGTAGCACGCGCGTGATCGCTTCATCGAGCAGTTCGAGGTCGTGACTGATGACGAGCATTGCGCCGCGGTAGTTACGCATGAACGCCAGCAGCCACATCTTCGCGTCGACGTCGAGGTGGTTGGTCGGCTCGTCGAGCAGCAGCACGTCGCTGCCGGCGAACAGAATTCGGGACAGCTCGACGCGGCGACGCTCGCCACCGCTGAGCACACCGATGGGCAGCTCCATCCGGGTCGGCGACAAACCGAGGCCTGCCATGATGCTGCGCGCCTCGCTCTCCGCCGCATAGCCGCCCGACGTTGCGAACTCGTCTTGCGCCTTGCTGTACCGCGCAACGTTGCGATCGTTGGCTTCCTGTTCCATCGCCACGCGCAGCTTCTCGATGCGATCGAGCTGCTCGTCGATCTGACGACCGCTGAGCACATGCGTGACCGCCATCCGCGTGTCGAGAACGCCGGCGATGCGCGGGTCCTGAGGCAGGTAACCGAAGCCAC
>JANOYI010000504.1:0-4000 GCA_031428795.1 Ilumatobacteraceae bacterium
GCTACGTGCCAGGAGTCAGACGCAAAGCAGGAGCCCGGTCGGTGGATCCAGGCTTAATCGACCGATCCTGCTCGTCGGTCGCTGATGCGCTCCGTCGGCGTCGCGATCACCTGCGATACTCAAGGTCGTGGAATCTGTGACAGTCGCCCTTGCTGAACCACCGAACAGGAACAGGATCAGCGAAGTGACGTTGTTCCTTGTCGACTCAGGCAAGGTGGTTCCCGGACTCGGCACGGACAACGACGGCCGATGGCGATCGTGGTGGTGGCCGTTGCCGGCGATCGGTGACCGCGACCTGATCGCGAGCCTTCTGGACAGCCACGCCGACAGCACCGACGCGATCTCGGCCGAAGGCTCGGATGAGCACTCGGATTCGATCGAGGCTCACGCGGCAGCAGCGCAGGCGCTCGCGGCGTACGTCGACCGTGAGATGAGGCAACGGCTGCTCGGTGCATCGATCGCGTTGGCCCCGCGTCGATCCGGCCGCAGGACCGTGCCCCAGGCGTGGTTGGATTCGCTGTCCGCCGCGGATCCAACGCTGCCGTCGTCACTCGACGGTGCCAAGGTCGCCGCTTTCGCGGCACGACTCGACGAGTGGATCGCAACCGGTGCCGCATCGGCAAGCCGAGCCCATCTGTGCCTGCGAGTCCACGAGCCGTCCCCCGACACATCGGACACGGCCGGGGCTCAAGCAGCGTTGTGGACGATCGAGCTGTTGGTCAGGGACGCCGACGAGCCGAGCATGATCGTTCCGATCGCCGACGTCTGGGAGGGCCTGTCTCTGTTTGGCCCGGAGGCGATCCACGAGGTGGTTGCCCAACTCGGCAAGATGGCTCGGGTTGCCCCCGAGTTGTCGGCGCTGCTCGATTCTGCCGCACCGACGACGATCCAGCTCGGCACCGACACGCTGGTGATGTTTGCGTCGGAGCGAGTCGAAGCGCTGGCCGATGTCGGCATCGTTGTGTTGTTGCCATCGTGGTGGACGCGGCGGGCGCGGGTCGGACTACGCGCCAAGGCCAAGGCCCTCGGGCCGCAGGGAGTCGTCACCGAATCGGGGTTCGGGCTCGAACAGTTGGTGTCGTTCACCTGGGAGGCTGCGCTTGGCGGACGCAAGCTGACCAAAGCTGAGCTGCGATTGCTCCAGCAGTCCGCCGAGGCCAAACAACAACTGGTCCGGCTGCGCGGCGAGTGGGTCCAGATCGACCCAGCCGAAGTAGCCGCGCTGATCGCTCTCGCGGGAACCCGCGGTGAAGCACTGGCGTCGGATCTGCTCCGGGCCGGCCTCGGTCTCGACTCCCTCGGTGCACCCGACAACGTTGCGATCGACGGCGTGATCGCAACCGGTTGGCTCGGCGAGTTGCTCGACGATGCGTTGCACACCACGATCACCCCAATCTCGACGCCGGATGGCTTCGAGGGGACGCTGCGCCCGTACCAACAGCGCGGTGTGGCCTGGCTCGCGTTCCTCGGCCGGCTCGGCCTGGGCGCTTGCCTGGCCGACGATATGGGTCTCGGCAAGACCGCGCAGTTGATCGCAACGATTCTCGCCGACCCGGCGCCAGGCCCTACGTTGGTGATCAGTCCAGTGTCGGTGCTCGGCAACTGGGAGCGAGAGCTGCAGCGCTTCGCGCCACAGCTGACGGTGATGGCTCACCACGGTCCTAACCGACACAACGGCAACGAGTTGCCGTTCGCTCAGCGGGCGGCCAAACACGACGTGGTGTTGACGACCTATTCGCTGATCGCCCGCGACATCGACCACCTCGCCAAAGTCGGATGGGCGCGGATTGCCCTCGACGAGGCCCAACAGATCAAGAACCCTGGCACCGCCCAGACCAAAGCCGTCGCCCAACTCAGCGCCTACCGCCGGATCGCCCTCACCGGTACGCCTGTCGAGAATCGTCTCGCCGAGTTGTGGTCGTTGATGCACATCCTCAACCCAGGTCTGCTTGGCAACCTGACCTCGTTCAGCCGCCGGTTCTCCGGCCCGATCGAACGCGAACAGGACGAAGAAGCCACCGCCCTGTTGAAGCGGGTCACTGGACCGTTCATCCTCCGTCGCCTGAAGAGCGACCGATCGATCATCGACGATCTGCCCGACAAGATCGAGCAAACCGAACACTGCGCGCTGACCCGCGAGCAGGCAACGCTGTACCAGGCGGTGGTCGACGAACTGCTCGCCGCCGTCGCCGTGGCCGACGAGATGACCAAGCGGGGCCTCGTCCTCGCCGGCATCAGCAAGCTCAAACAGGTGTGCAACCATCCCGCCCACTTCCTGCGCGACGGATCAGCGCTGACGGCCAGGTCAGGCAAACTCAACCGGGTTGAGGAACTGCTCGACGAGATCATCGACGTCGGCGACAAGGTGTTGTGTTTCACCCAGTACACCGAGTGGGGTGACCTGCTCGTCGAACACCTCCGCCGCCGCTATGGCACTGCGCCGCTATGGCTCCACGGTGGAGTCCCCCGGGCCCGGCGAGACGAGATGGTCACCGCGTTCAACGACCTGGATGGTCCGCCGATCTTCATGCTGTCGTTGAAGGCGGGTGGCACTGGTCTCAACCTCACGTCGGCGTCACATGTGGTCCACCTCGACCGATGGTGGAACCCGGCGGTCGAGGATCAAGCGACCGATCGCGCCTACCGAATTGGTCAACGGCGCACGGTGCACGTGCACAAGCTGGTATCCAGCGGAACGATAGAAGAACGGATCGACGAGATGATCACCAACAAGCGGGCGCTCGCCAAACGAGTCGTCGGCACCGGCGAGCAATGGGTCACCGAACTCAGCGTCGACGAACTGCGCGACGTGATCGCGCTGCGACCGCAGGACATCGACGGATGAGCAGGCGCGGTTGGGATGATCCATGGCAGATCTATCCGGCTTCGAAGCCGATCAAGGTCGAAGGCGGCATCGCGACGAGCAAGCAACGTGGCGCGATGGCCGACACCTGGTGGTCGAAACGGTTCGTCGAAACGCTGGAGTCCTACGGGCTCGGCACGCGAATGCAACGCGGTCGCCGCTACGCCCGCAGCGGCCAGGTTCTGTCAGTCGACGTCAACCCTGGCCTGATCGTGTCTCAGGTTCAGGGTTCGAGGCGGACCCCGTACGTCGTGACGGTCCGCAGCAGGCAACCGACCGACGCCGAATGGGCCCGCCTCGACGAGAGCCTGCGATCACAGGTGGGTTTCGCTGCCCGTCTGCTCGCTGGCGAGGTCCCCACCGAACTGGAGGGGGCATGCCGCGACGCTGGCATCGCCCTGTTTCCCGCGACGTGGAAATCGCTGCAGGCCACCTGCAGCTGCCCGGACTGGGAGAACCCGTGTAAGCACCTCGCAGCCGTGCTGTACGTTTTCGCCGACCAACTCGACAGCGATCCATGGCTGCTGCTCGCGTGGCGAGGACGCACACGGGAACAGGTGCTCGAACTGCTCGCAGCCGGACGATCAGCGGGTGCTCACGGTGCCCGAAACGACGGATTGCCAGCGTGGTGGCCGCTGGTGCCGGGCCGCGGCGAGCCGCCGCGCAGCCGGCGGCCGCTGTCGATCGCCGTTCCACCGGTGCCCGCTCACCGGGTGCTGGCGCGACTCGAGCCGCTCGACGCCGAGATCGCTGGCACACCCGTCACCGAACTGCTCGCCGCAGCGTACGAAGTGCTCGAACCGAGTTGAGATTGGCGCTGTTCGCCGACACCTTCCATCTGCCATATCGCCGTCTTGTCTGACGGTGTACATCGAGCCATCGACGCGCTCGCTACCTGCATCGGATGCGATGGCGATTCCAGCGGTGTCGCGAACCGCGACCATCGCGTCGGCGGGTGAGGCTGGCGCTGTTTGATGATCGTCTGATCAGCCACGACGGTGGCGGGTGGCGAGCGACACACTCATCTTGATCTCCTGTCAGTCCCTGCTCGGTCATACATCGCTGCAATGCTCGCTTCGCCCTGTCCACCTCGCGTCGCTCGGTCGGTTGGGTCTTCGCGAACACCGACAAGAACAC
>JANOYI010000505.1:0-2862 GCA_031428795.1 Ilumatobacteraceae bacterium
AGAACCGGAGCGGTTCAGCCGACAGGAATCTTGCCGTCGGCCAACGCCTTCAACGCTCGCCCCGGCCGCGAGGGCGCAACCAGGATTGACTGCACATGCAGCGCCTTGCCCTTGGGTTCGGCGGCAGTTGCCGCAAGAACCACCAGTTCCATGTCGCGCAGCACGATCTCGAGTGCGTGGCCAGCGGCAGGGCCGGTGAGATCTGCGGCCTGCGTGTCGGCCGGAGCCAAGTGCGCTACCGCCACGTTGCCGCGCTGCACCATGAACGTCTCGCCCAACGTGACGGAGTCGTGTACCACGATGCCTGCCGGAACGACGACGAGCCAGCGGCGGGAGAAGAGGTGCAGCCGTCGCGCAAGCAGCCAACCCAGGGCGCCGGCGAGTACTGCGAGCACGACGCCGATGATCCACTGTTCGGCGCCGAGTTCAAGGATGGCGCTGAGCAGAACGGTGCACCAGACCGACCAGATGAGAAGTATCGGTATCAGCAGCATCGCTGGCGTGCGCAGCGGAAGCCGATACTCGCGCCCGTAGGCGGACCCTTGCACCAATGCCTCTGCGGCTTCCGCCGACAACGCAACCATGCTGGTCAGGACGGATGTGACGATCGCGATGGTTCCCCACAGCGCTCCTGCGCCCAGCACCAGAGCGGTGACTGCCGCGGGCACGGTTGCGGGCGCCAACATGCGCAGAACCGTGAGCGCGAGAGGGCCGGGAACGACCAGCGCGATCACAAGGACCATCGTGACAAGGCCCCACAGAATGGTGGCAACAGGCGCGGCCGCGGCGCTTCGTGAGTCGGCCGCGTTCCCGATGGCGACCGTCATCGATGCGGCCAGAGCGACCACCAGGACGCGCAGTGTCCAGAGCGAACTTCGGGGTGAGGTGAGCTCGGCGGCGTTCATCGGTGCGCCGGCAGATTTGTCGAAGGGCAACGCATCAGGTCAACGTATCTGCAATCGGTTGCCACGCTTCGAAGCGATTCGCCCGTTCGTGGGACGATTACACCAGCGCAGACGGGCAACTCGCGGGCAGCACGCAGACGACGAGTAAGGAAAGGAGGCTCACCATGAACCCAGTGAATTTACCCAGCGGTACCGCGACCGGCATCGGTGGGCTTCCGCACCGCGACGCGTCCGAGGCTGCTTCGTTCGTTTTGCGGAAGATGGAGCTTCCCGCGATCCCGACGTTGCCGCGCCGCTCGCCGGCTGAGGGTTCGATGGCGCAGGCGATGGTCGGCATGCAGGGCATCACGGTCGGCCAGTACGGCAGCATCGCTGTCGACGCCAACCTGGTCGACCCTGATGCCCCAATCGTGACGGATCTCGACCACGACGCGTTCGTGGGCTTCCGCACGTTCCTGGAGATGGCTCGCGAGCAGCAGTACTCCGGCCCGGTGAAGTGGCAGTTCGTCGGCCCAGTCAGTTTCGGGCTGGCGCTCGTGCGTGCGGGCGTGCCGATGGATGAGGCCTTCGAGGCGGCCGTGCGTTGCGTGCGCACACGAGTGCAGCACCTGCTGGACGCGGTCGAGGTCGCGCTGCCCGGTAGCCGGCAGTTGGTGTTCATCGAGGAGCCCGCGCTCGTCGATCTGATGCAGCCAGGTTTCTCGATCGCCCCCGACACCGCCATCGACCTCGTGTCCGGCGCGTTGGCGATGATCGAAGGTTCGGCCGCGGTGTCTGGCTTGCATGTCTGCGGCCTCACCGACATTCCGTCGCAGTTGGCCGCCGGCCCGGCCATCCTGTCGCTGCCGGTACGGCCCGAAGTCGCCGAGTCTGCCGGCTACCTGATGCGGTTCATGGAGCAGGGCGGCTACATCGCCTGGGGCGTTGTGCCCACCAGCGGCCCCATCGTCACCTCGGCCGAGCGTCCGTGGCGGCAGCTGTGTGCGCTCTGGTGCGAGCTGGTGCAGCGCGGCGCCGACCCGGTGTTGCTGCGCGAGCACGCCATCATCACGCCCGAGTGCGGTCTCGCATCACACGCGCCGGCAGTTGCCGAGCGAGTGCACCGCTGCGTCGCCGAGGTCAGCACCCGCGTTCGCGACCAGGCCACAGCCTCGCGCTGGGTGCTCGGCGCGTAGCCGCTGGGTGCTGCAGCGTGGGTAGCGCACAATCGCGCAAGCCACAGGGGCCAGCGACCTAAGCTCGCCGACATGAGCGACTTCAACGAGAATCCTGGAGTGCCGGTCCCGCCGATGGGTGCCGCCCCGTCGCCCTTTGCGGCCCCGGCTCCGCCACCACCGCCGATGTATTCGACACCTGGCTACCCGGTTGTTGGGGGTGTGCCGGCTGCGAAGCCGCCGCGTCCCGCGGTCACGGTGGGCGCGGGCATGCTGGTGCTCGGCGCCGTCATGATCATCGCCGGGTCGTTCCTGACGTGGTTCAGCATTCTGGGTGAGAGCTACACCGGCTTCTCCGACGGCGAAGGTGGCACCAAGGACGGCCCGGTATTCGTGTTCCTCGCTGTCGTCCTCCTTGCCTTTGGCCTCGTTCAGCTGGCGGCGCGCAAGGTGCTCGCAGTCGGCATCCTGGCGATCATCTTCGCGGCGTTCGCGCTGTTGGCTGCGCTGGCCGACATCGGCGACGTGAGCGATGCCATGGACTTGGCCGAAAGTCTCGAGGTCGATGCGTCCACCGGGCCGGGCCTGTGGGTCATCCTGATCGGTTCGCTGATTGCCATGGCTGGCGCAATCGCAACGGTGGCCAAACGACGCGCGTGAGCGACAATGAAGGAATGACGCCTCTCGAGCGGATCCTGGAACTTCGAACGCAGATCGCTCACCACAACGAGCGCTACTACGCCGACGATTCACCGGAAGTCAGCGACGCCGACTACGACCTGCTGGTACGCGAACTTGCCCGG
>JANOYI010000506.1:0-3442 GCA_031428795.1 Ilumatobacteraceae bacterium
CGTATCCATAACCCCCGGTGGCAGGGCCGGACAGAGCATCAAATGCCGCCGGTTCCACATCGTTCTGTTGCGTCTCCGTCCACGCAAGTCACGTAGCGCAGTACGGCAGATCTGGCCGTTCTGGACATCTGGTGCGGTCCTGCGCTGCGGTGAGTCCAAGTGGCAGACACGCAGAAGGCCCCGCCGAAGCGGGGGGGCCTTCCGTTGCTGATGATCAGGGCTCGCCAGCACCGCCGCTGGCGTAGCCGCGGCAGGAAGCGCCAGGTCCGAACCCATGAATCGCATCGACCAGCGCTGACTTCCCCTTCGTGCCAGGGGGCAGAAATGTCGCGGCGGCCAAGTTGAGAACCTGGCCCCACGACTGCACGCGTCCCACCGAGAGCGGGTCGATCAGGCCCGTCTCCAGGTCGATGTCGCCCGCTGGAACGTCGTTCTGTCCACTGAACGAGCAGATCGAGCCAGCCGTGTATGTGTCGATCGGCGTCGGCTTGGGGTTAGGGCCTCCGGTGCCTTCTCCGGCGAAGGCGGTGCCTCCAATACTCACTCCTGCGACGACGATCGTCGCCGCTGCAATTAGCTTTCGCATGTGTGGTCTCCTGTCGTTTAGCCGCCCCGTTACGCGCGGATGGCAAACAATATCCCAACCGACAACAGCGTCCGACGGGACTCGTTCGCTGCGCTCCTAATGCCCTGATGGAGGATGGAATGCAAGACGTTGCATTCCATCCTCCATCAGGGCAATCTGCTCGGGTGTCGGTCGGTCGATGGGGATTGTCGCTATTGGGTCTGGTTGTCCTCGCCTCTGGTTGCAGGACGGACTCAGACGGGTCTTCGTCTACGAACACCAGTGCGTCGGGGCAGCCCACCAAATCGTCGCTCAGTCCCATTCCCGAAGGCGATCAGCCTCTCCTGACGATCGGCATTTTCGACTGGAACCACCCGGCGATCTGGTTGCCTCGCGATCTCCACCAGATCGTTCTGTATCCGGACGGCACCCTCACCCGCATCGAAACCCAAACGCCAACAAGACTGACGCTTTACAGCACGACCCTGAGCGCAATGCAGGTTGACGCTCTGCTCGCTGCGGCAGACCGGGCGGGACTCGGCGACGGAATGGTGCTTCCACCTGAGCCTTCGCCGCACGAGGTGGTCGATGGAGCCTGGACGATCTTCACCCGCCGCTCGGAACAGGGCGTTGGCCAAGTCCTCGTTGATCAAGTCGGCGAGGAAGATGGGCAGGCCTCCAACTCCCGTCGCAGCGCCCTCGCAGAACTCCTGGGTATGGTTCCGAAACGTGACGAGGGCGCTTGGCAGGAGAGTCCGATCGAACGATGGGTAATCGAGAGTGCGCAGCCTCTGCCCGATCTGACAGCGGTGGAATGGCCGTGGCCCGATCTGGACTCCAGCGGTCTTGCTTGGGAGTACAACCCGTCCGGTGTTCGGTGCGCGATCGTCACCATGCCGCACTGGGAGTACACGTACGAAGAAGCGTCGAACTACTCGGGGGCGTTAGGTTCGGGCATATTTCGTCGGCCACTCTTGCCCGGAGAGTCAGCCTGTGACGACGTGTTCGCGTGGCGAGCGGTTCTCGGATTCGACGACGGCATGCTCGTTGCTCCGCCGGACCTCGCGTGACGCGAGGCGCCCGACCCAGATCCGCCGATAGGTCGCTGGACCTCGGAACCCACGTCGGGCAATCTGGCGCCATGGCGTCAAGTCGTAGCGAAGATTCAATTCGGCCCGGAGATGCCTGGTGCTCGCGGACGGAGCGGGCGCTTGTCGTTGGGATTGGCGTGGACCATAGTGTTGCCATGGGCTCGTGTCGGAGGTGGCTCCCAATCGCCGCTCTCCTGGTGGTCGGGATGGGCTGCGCTTCGGGCAAGTCGGCAGCAACAACATCAGTGACCGACTCCCTGCCCGCGTCCACAGCGAGTGCTGCAACCTCCCCCGGGATGAACTCACAGCCGACGGAAACGGCGGAGATGACCACGACGACGAACCAAGCGGCCGACGTGATCATGCGCCCATTCGTCGATCCCGGCGTGTGCGGGTCGGGGGCCGTGGCGGAGCTCGGGTCGAAGGACGTCACCTACTTTCCGTTCGCAGTAGGTCGCGAACAGCCGATTCCGCTCCAAGTACTCGCCGCGGCCTCCGATGGTGCAGCGAAACCGTTTGCCGTCGTAGTTCGACTCTCCCCATCCAGTCGCGACTACGACGCCGACCAGACGGTGCTCATCAACGGGGCCACGGTTGGCATCACGATGCAGCCCAACGGCAACGGTCAAGCCACATGGACCCTGCCCAATGGCACCAAGGCCTACATGCGGTCGCGAGACCTCGATGAAGCCGCGTTGGTGGCGCTCATCGCACGGCTGACTCCCCGCCCGGCCCACGTCGCGATTCCGGGCTTCGACCTGCAGCCATCAACCGACCCGAACGGACTGGTATTGCTGCACGAGCACTTGAACACCGGACTGTCCGGCAGGGTTGCTACGTTCGAGTGCCAGCCCGGTGACGACCAGGGCGGCTACCGCATCCAGGTCATCGACGGCGACCCCGTCTTCGTGTACTTCGGGATCATTGACGCACCGCGCCCCTACACCGTCGGCGGCAATGGCGACGGAGTCATCACGGTTTGGAGCGCTCGGAACAGCCCCTCGATCACGCTCGAACAAGTAGTCAACGCCGATCCCGCCACGTGGGCCTCACTCCCAACCATCAGTTCGTAGCTATAGCACATAGCTGCCGAGGCGGGGCGAGCTGTGGTGGTCAGACGATGGGCGCTCAACGCTTGAGGCGGTGGCGCGACAACCGGGTCCCGGCCAGCGGCCAGGAGGTGATGCTCTCGCTGACGGTCCAGACCATCGTGGGGCTGCTCCAGGACTGGCTCGGCTTGCTGAGCGCCCACCCGTCCCCGATGGTGATGGCCGCGTGGGCGAGTTGGTCGTTTTCGTGCCAGACCAGCACTGTCCCGGGCACGGCGTCCTGGCTCGTTCCACGCACGGGTTCAGCTCGCTCGGCGAGCCATTCCGAGAACGGTTCCTGCAACATCCATGTTGATCTTGCTTCGACCACCCCGGCTGCGGCCATCACCGTGCCGAAGCAGTTCGGTCCCGACCCGGCGGCGAACGTGCCCGCCACTGCGCTGGCTTCAGGCACCGCCGCGGCCGCCCGACGCCACGTGGCCGCAGACACAGAGGCCCCTGGTCGTTGGCATGCCAGCGCCCATAGTCCCGTTGTGCAGTAAGGACATGCGCACGGGGGCCGACCCCGCCCATACCTGTAGATATTCCCGCTGGACAACGCCGCTCGCTTCGGGTATTTGAGCTACGTGGGAACCCCGAAGCTCGACGACGGAACGCTCGGCATCCCCGCCGATGCGCTCGACTCCTTCCACGTCCAGACGGCTTAGCGCCTACCTGTAGATGTAGGCGGTTCAGCA
>JANOYI010000507.1:0-2116 GCA_031428795.1 Ilumatobacteraceae bacterium
CGGCGGGGCACCGTACTTGAACGGGTTGAGGAAGAAACCGAAGCGCTTCTGTGCCTCGTCGTCGCTGATGCCCAGCAGCGCGAACACACGCGCCTGCAACTCGGGTTGGTGGATTCGGATAGAGCCCGAACCCAGCTCCCAGCCGTTGAGCACCAGGTCGTATGCCTGGCTGCGCACTTTCAGCGGGTCAGATTCGAGCAGGTGCAGGTCTTCCGGGTGGGGCTGCGTGAAGGGGTGATGGCCGGGACGCGGACGGCCCGACACGGGGTCGACGCCGACGAACAGCGGGAAGTCGATGACCCACACGTAGCGGTACGGCCCCTCGTGCACCGGCGGGCGGCCCAGGTCGTTGCGCAGCGTGCCGAGCACGTCGCACGTCATCGTCCACTCGTCGGCAACGATGAGGATGAGGTCGCCCGGCTTGGCCTCGAACGTATTCTTCAAAGCGGTCTGCTCGGTCTCGCTCAGGAACTTCGCCACAGGCGACTCGAGGGCGCCGTCAGCGGCGACCTTCAGCCACACCAAGCCCTTGGCGCCGATCTTCTTGGCCTTGTCGGTCATCCCGTCGAGCTTGTTGCGGCCGAATTCCTCGGCCTTGCCCGCAGCGTTGATGCCCTTGATGCAGGCTGCGCCCGCAAATGCCTTGAACTCGGTCGCGCTGAACAGCTCGGTGAGATCCTGCAGCTCCATGCCGAAGCGCAGGTCGGGCTTGTCGATGCCGAAGCGGTTCATCGCATCGTGCCAGGTGATCTTCTCGATCTCACCCGGGTCTTGGCCCGCCGACTTCGCCGCTGCCAGCACTGCCGCGCCGATGGCGTTGTGCACGTCGTCCTGGTCGACGAAGCTCATCTCCGCATCCAGCTGCATGAACTCGTACTGGCGGTCGGCGCGCAGGTCTTCGTCGCGCAGACAGCGGGCGATCTGGTAGTAGCGGTCGATGCCGGCCACCATCAAAAGCTGCTTGAACAACTGCGGGCTCTGCGGCAGCGCGTAGAACGAGCCAGGCTGCTGACGGCTTGGCACGATGAACTCGCGGGCACCTTCAGGCGTGCTGGGCACCAGCATCGGGGTTTCGACCTCGACGAAGTCTTGGCCTTCCATTGCCATGCGAATGGCGCTGTTGACGGCAGCCCGCAGACGGAGGTTGCGCTGCATGCGCTCGCGGCGAATGTCGATGTAGCGGTGCTGCAGGCGGGTATTTTCTGCAACGTGGTCGGCGCGCTCGTTGACGGGAAACGGCGGCGGCTCGGCCGAGTTGAGGATCTCGAGGGTGCAATCCTGCAGCTCGATGCCGCCGGTAGCCAGTCCGTCGTTGACGTTTTCGGCCGGGCGGGCCGCAACCACACCCGACACCAGCACCACGTACTCTGAACGCACGTCGACGGCGTTGTCGACGACGGCCTGAGTGACACCGGTGTGGTCACGGATGTCGAGGAAGGCCAACTTTTCGCCGTGTTCGCGGCGAGTGGCGACCCACCCGGTGAGGGTGACCTGCTGGCCGATGTGCTCGGGGCGCAGCTCGCCGCACTGATGGGTACGCATGGACGTGGAGCTCATGAAAGGGCTTTCTGAAGGTAATCGAGGAGATCGGTTCGGGGGATGGTGACTTGCGCGCCGTCGCGCACATCGTTGCTGACGGGATTGCCATCGGCATCAAGGGTTCGCTCGGCGCGCAGCGGCCGCACCACGACGGTGCCGGCTTCGAGTTCGTTGCTGCCGATAATGACTGCGTAGGCAGCGCCGCTGCGATCGGCGCCCTTCATCTGGCTCTTCATGCTGCGGTTCTCGTAGGCCCGGTCGGCGCCGATGCCCAGCGCTCGCAGCGCTGTCGTGATCTGCAGCGCTTGCAGGCCGCCCGTGGTGTCGACAACGAACACATCGACCTCAGCCGCCGGCGCGGGAAACACACCCTCGTCGTCGCAGGCAATCAGTGTTCGGTCGAGACCGAGCGCGAACCCGATGCCGGCCGTCGGCGGCCCGCCCAGCGATTCGACGAGACCGTCGTAGCGACCGCCACCACCAAGTGCGTTCTGCGCTGATTCGAGCGTGCGGCCCTGGTATTCAAATGTCGTATGCCGGTAGTAGTCCAGCCCGCGGACCAGCTTGCTGTCGACCG
>JANOYI010000508.1:0-3430 GCA_031428795.1 Ilumatobacteraceae bacterium
CACCCGGGTCGCAGCAATGTCGGGGGCCTTCGGCACGGTGGTCGACGCCGAGATCGACGGGTTGGTCGGCGGCAACGGGCTCGACTGGTTCATCGTCTCCACCGGCGACACCACCGACCGCACCGGCACCGAGGTCGCCACGACCGTGTGATCCGGCCGACCCGAGTGACGCAAGGCCATGGCAGCGGTTCTGAACGTCCCAGTCACCGGCGCGGCTGGCAGCTGTTACGTGATGGTGTTCCCATGCAGACAGGCGCCGCCGAATACGTCGAATCTGAACTACATTGCCGGTGACACGATCCCGAACGCTGTCATCGCCCCAATTGGAAGCGCCGCAGGATTTGCTTCTTCACCGACGCCGGTACTCATCTGCTCGTCGACGTCAACGACTACTTCCTGACCTAGTGTTTCCTGCCCGGGAGCGGGCACCCTGAGAGTGCGTCGACGTGAAGCCTGAGGAACGTCGGGGAGTCGAGGCGCATGAATCCTTACTCGACACCGTGGGCCACCAAAGCTGGCGCAACTGTTGCGGGATTGCGCCGTCCAGCCTGGACCGCTGCCGCCGAGCAGGACCTTCCCATGCCGGACAACGATCGCCCGGACACCCGAAGTGGAGCCGGGCATTGGTCGCCGCGCGGCTCGAGCGGCTACCCCGCGATGACCGACAAACTCATTGCGCCGCCCACCCTGACCGAAGTAGCAGAACTGATCGACCTGAAGCGTTCGACCGCGATCCGAAACGTCGGCGGCGAGCCCTCCTCTGTTCGCTGGGGTCTCGCAGCTCAGTTACTGTGCGCCAGGATGCGCTGAGGGCTAGAGCCTGGCGAGTGGAGGGATTCATGAGATCCGTTGTTGTTCGGGCAATGTCGGTGATGCTGGTTGCTGTTTGTGGCCTTGAGTTCCCCGCCAGCGCTCATGCAGGTGCGGATGTTGCCACGTTTCACGGGCAGAGCCCTGCCCGGCTGCTCGACACCCGCTCGGGGGCGCCGACCGTCGACGGAGGGTTCGCTGGAAACGGGGTGATCGTCGGCAGCGCGTCAGCAACCGTCACCGTGATCGGTCGCGGAGGGGTTCCGTCATCAGGTGTCGGGGCCGTTGCGCTCAACATCACCGTCATCAACCCGTCATCGGCGGGGTTCGTGACTGTGCACCCGTCGGGCGTGAGCCGCCCGAACGCATCGAATGTGAATTTCATAGCCGCTCAAACAGTCGCCAACATGGTGGTGGTCTCACCCGGGAGCGATGGGCAAGTGGTGGTGTTCAACGGCAGTGACGGCCGAATCGATATGGCCATCGATGTGCTCGGCTGGTTCCCTGCCGGTGCGTCCTTCACGGGGCTGACACCGGCTCGCGTGCTCGACACCCGTGGTGGTGCGCCGACGATCGACGGGCTCTTCGGCGGCATCGGAGCGCTGGCCGCCGGGACAGAATTGAACCTGCCATTGTTTGGCCGCGGTGGTATGCCATTGGGGGCAGTGGGCGCTGTTGCACTCAACGTGACGGTCACCGACCCGGGCGCACCTGGCTATCTCACAGTGTTTCCGACCGCCTCGACACTGCCGGCCACCTCGAACATCAACTTCAGTGCCCGCCAAACGGTTGCCAACATGGTCATCGTCCCCGTCGGCGCCGACGGGCAAGTGTCGATCTTCAATAGCAGCACCGCAAGCACCGGAGTGATCGTCGATGTCCTTGGCTGGTTCCCGACGGGTGCCGAGTTCGCTGGTCTCACACCGGCTCGACTGATGGATTCTCGGCGAACATCGCAGACAGCCGACGGTCGATTCGGTGGCGGCGGGCCGATCCATCAGGCAGCAACATTCAACTTGGCGGTCACTGGCCGAGGAAATGTGCCCGCCAGCAACGTGGGTGCCGTTGCGCTGAACGTCACAGTCACCAACCCGACCGCCGCTGGCTATCTGACAGTCTTCCCTCAGGGCGCGCTGCGCCCGGTGGCGTCAAACCTAAACTTCAAGGCCGGTCAGACGATCGCCAACATGGTGATCGTGCCTGTCGGCAACAGTGGCCAGGTGTCGATCTTCAACTCCGCTGGCGACTCGAATATCATTGTTGATGTCGTCGGGTGGTTCGCAAACCCGACCATCCCCGCAACGCACTATGGCACCGATCTGGTCCTGCGACCCAACGGCATCGGCACCGCCGTCTTCGGCGACCCCGCAGCGACAACCATCGAAATGCTTACAGGCGCATTGGGCACACCCACATCCGATGTGTCGAAAACGTCGGTGTCTGGGACACCGGCGTATTGGCGGTACGTCTGTTTTGCTGACGGGCCGTGCGTCACCATCGAGGGGAACTCGGCTGCGACAGCGGTCTTCAAAGGCTGGAGCGCTTCTGGTAGCGGCGAACGTGTGCTCGACACCAACGGGCTGGGCGTTGGGTCAAGAGGCTCGGACTTCCCTGGTTCGATCACCTCGACCGGTTTGGTCTTTCCCGGTCCCGCGCAGTGTTTCCCTGCGTTGCTTGGCACGGCCGCCAGTGGTGTCTTCCTCGAGCTGACCTTTACGGGGGCAACACCCATCGCGCCGCCCCCAATCGCACCAGTTCCCAGCGAGGTCATCGTCGAACGAATGACTGCTGGAGCCGACCGAGCAACGGCCGTCTGCGCCTAGTACATCTAGTCGTTTGCGACCCGCCTGATGCGCCAGCTGCCTGATCACCGCCACAACGCACGGGGGTTCAGCACTGACGGGGCCATCATCGACGCGTCGTCAGGAACTGCGGGGGTCGGACGGGCGCCCCCCACGACCAGTCCGACAAAACGGCGCCTGGGCCGGCATCTGACCTGCGCGCCGGCGAGGTGCAACGCTTTCCGTTTTGATCTGATCGACAACGGGAGGCCCTGGTCGACCCTGTGACCGGCGGTGTGCCCTCAATCGAGACCGACTGCCACCATCGTTGCCTGTGTCAGCTGCTTGTCGATCGCGATGATCCATTGCAACATGTCGCCGGTGTTTGTCGACCAGGTGCACTCCCGATGTGATGCGCCGACAAAGTTCGGGTTGTCCACGAACACACACGGATTTTGGACCCCCTGCGTGGAGAAATCGACCTTCGTCGAAACCAAGAACGTCGCCACACCCGGCGGTCCACACGAGGTGAAGCTGTTCGCCAAGGGCGGACAGATCGGACTCTCCGAGCTCACCGACACCGGAGAGGTGACCTTCACACCACTCGAACGAATCCGCACACACCGAACCCCGTCCCAAGCCGGTACCTGCCGTTGGTACAACGACTATCGCCTCCCCGCAGACCACGGTGCCGGCACCATCACCGTTCGCCTCCACGGCAACGACGACGACCGGAAACGCAAGTTCAACCGCACCGAGAACGTGCGGCCGATTCCACCCGGCGACCGCGACTTCGAGCGGCTCTACCGACGACGCAACGACGCCGAGAGCATCAACCG
>JANOYI010000509.1:0-3060 GCA_031428795.1 Ilumatobacteraceae bacterium
CGCGAGCGGCACGTGGCGTGTCATCGGTGAGTCCCCTCTGAGTGGGCGTCACAGCCCGGCGGCAGCATGGACTGGGACCGAGATGATCGTGTGGGGCGGCTTTCTGGGCGACGACCTCCGGATCAACGATGGAGCGGCATACAACCCGAACACCGACAGCTGGCGAATGCTCCCGGAGGTCCCCTTCGGAATGGGCCAAGGCGGCATCGTGACCATGGTGTGGACGGGTGACGAGGCGGTCATCTCGGACGGGGCCGCCACCGCCGCTTACAACCCGGTTACTGACAGCTGGCGTCGTCTCGACCGGGTCGTCGGGGGCGCAGACCCGGTGTGGACGGGCAATGCAGTCATCTGGGTCTCCGACACGCTGACTCGATGGGACGTCGCCACCGACACCTGGACAGTGGTCCCTGGCTCGTACGCAGAAGTGGTCGGAATCCCGAGTGCTGACGGCATCATGAGGACCTTTGTTGCGCTACCCGCGACGATGGGTGAGCCGGTACACATCCTCGACGAGTCGCTCGTTCCGATCGCAGACCTGCCGCCCTTCCCAGACGATTCCGCCCTCTTCGACGGCAAGATCGACGCAAGTGCGAACTGGGTGGGCGTCGAGATCATTTTCACGATCTGGGCAGGCGTCTTTCCCCACGAGCCGACCCAGGTATGGGCACTCAACCCGACGACACACACGTGGCGACAGCTCAGCGACGCAGTCCCGGACGGCCCGGTGGTCGTGGGCGATGTCGTGTTGGCATGGGGTGAAGAGAACGGCCCGAACGTGAAGACGATCGGTGTCGCCTACCGCGCCGGCCCCGATCTCTCCAACTGATGCGTCGCACGAAGGAGGAACCGAAATGACCAGGCGACAGGCCTCACACATCGCGGCGACCCGGCCTCCGGTGGTTGCGTCGAGACGGCGAGCGGCACTGGTCGTGCCAGCCATCCTGCTCGTACTCGTCTCGTGCGCAGCAGATCAGACGTCTGTCGCTTCGACCGCACCAGCGACCGCTCTGCCCGCGCCGACGACGGCCGCGAGCACTACGTCGATTGGCGCAGTCACCGACGACTCCAGCGGGTTCCCGAGCGAGTTGTTCACCAACCTTGAAGACGAGCCCGTCAGCGTCGAGTTGGCGGCTGAGCTGCAAACCGTGCTGGATGGGTGGGCTGGCGGGTCCGGTTTCACGGCGACGGTGATCACTCCGGCAGGAACTTGGAGCGGTGCGTCGGGCATGGCGGCAGAGGACCGCGCAATGGCGCCCGATGATCAGATGTCGATTGCCAGCATCACCAAAACCCTGGTTGCGGCTCTGGTGATGCAGTTGGTCGAGGCGGGCGATCTGAGCTTGAACGATCTTGCCGCAGACCTGCTGCCACCCCACGTGGAGTTCGACACCAACGGCGCGAGGGTCATCGATTTGCTGTCGATGCGCAGTGGTATCCCCGAGTATTTCGCCGACGAGGACGAGCTCCGGGAAGTCCTTACGAAAGACCGGTTGCACGTCTGGACGACTGAGGAGAAGCTTGCGACCGTCGCTTCCGATCGCGGCCCGGTCGGACGCAGTTGGGAATACATCGGCACCAACTACCTACTGCTCGGTTTGATCATCGAACAACTCACGGGTGGGTCGGTCGCCGAGGCGTTGCGCACCGGAGTTCTCACCGACAATGGGTACGAGCGTCTGATCTATCAGCCTGACGAGCTGCCAACTGAACCGATGGCCATGCCGTTGGCTGCGTCGGCGGACACCTTCGGTGGCGGAGCCGGATATCTCCCGTCGATCGCAAACGCGACCATGTTCACTTCTGAAGGCGCGATGGCTTCGGATTCAGCATCCCTCGCCCGATGGTTCAGGGCCCTGTGTGCCGGTGAGGTCGTTTCACCGGCGTCGCTGGACCAGATGTCCGACTTCGGAACACGACCTGGCTACGGCATTGGACTCGTCGACAGAGGCCTCGACTATTGGCAAGGTTCCGGAGCTGTTGGCCACCCCGGCCGAATGCTCGAGGGATACCGAAGCGTGGCGCTGTGCTTCCAAAATCCTGTCAGCGTCGTGGTCGTGCTCGCCAACGCCCACTACGACGTCGATCCAGTGGCTGGCCTCCTCGTACAAGCAGCCACCAATTGAAACGAGCCAACCCGCTCACGTTCCGGGAAGAGCCCGTGGGCCTCTCCCCGAAGTGCTGGTATGGGATATGGCAAGAGCAGTCGGCAGAGCGTTGCACCTGCTGTTCGTTGGAAAGTTTGCCCCTTGGCCAGGGACGTAACCGATTCGGCTGTTTCACGTAACCGGCTCGGCGAGCAGACCTTACGCCCGCAGGGTCGCAGAGTTTCGAGCCGCCCCCGAGGGGCGGGACCGGAAGAAAAGGTGGGAGAAACCCCGTCGTGTTCATGGCCGGTGCCCGGCGTGTGAGCGTACTTGCTCGGCTCAGGTGACCGACGTGCCGGATTCGAGGCCGTTCGATGCGTTATGTGTGATGCAGGTCGCGGGCAACCAGAGGGCTCGTCTGGTGCTGGCGAGCTGTCAGGCGGTTGTCGAACGTGGCGCTGGCGGTGTAGGTGGAGCGCGAGTGCGTTGATGCCGAGCGCGTAGGTGATCACGTTCAGGGTTTGGCGGAGGTGGCCGATGCTGTGTGCGCGACGCAACCACAGGGTGTCGTCGAGGTGGCGGTTGATGTTCTCCGCGTCGTTACGCCGCCGGTAGAGCCGCTCGAAGTCGCGGTCGCCGGGTGGGATCGGTCGCACGTTCTCCGTCCGGTTGAACTTCCGTTTCCGGTCTTCGTCGTTGCCGTGGAGGCGAACGGTGATGGTCGACGGGCTCGACCGGGCGGTGACCAGCGGGAAAGCGTATCGGCTCCACTCGTCGACGCTGGAGCCGATTCGGGGGCCCGCGTCACTCGGGTCGGCGGGATCACACGGTGGTGGCGACCTCGGTGCCGGTGCGGTCGGTGGTGTCGCCGGTGGAGACGATGAACCAGTCGAGCCCGTTGCCGCCGACCAACCCGTCGATCTCGGCGTCGACCACCGTGCCGAAGGCCCCCGACATTGCTGCGACCCGGGTG
>JANOYI010000510.1:0-2813 GCA_031428795.1 Ilumatobacteraceae bacterium
AAGGGTGCGGAAATCGTGGAGTGGATCGAGAACGGACAGGACGGACCAGCGCCGCTACCCGTCGACTTCCCGGGTGGGATCAAGTCGATTGAACCAGGCGTGACAGTCGCTCTCACGGTGACCCTCAAGGCTGGACACACGTACCTGTTCAGCGACAACACCGGCGACGAGGAAGTCGTCACCTTTGTCGAGATTCCCTGAGTCGGCCCTAGCTCGGCTCTCGGTCAGTCCGTGGGATCGGCAGCCGTGTTCGCGATGTAGACGTCGCAGGTGGCTTGGCGGGCGACGTCGGTGGCGACTGCCCCAAGTACTCGGCTGATGCCCTGAACGCGGCGGTTGCCGACGACGATCATCGTCGCTTGCAACCGCTGGGCTTCTTCGCACATGGCTGTTGCTGGATCGGAGACGCTGACGGTGCGGGTGATCTGCTTTGCTGGAAGTTCGCCGCTCAATGCATCGAGGAACTGCTCGGCGTCGGTCAACCAGTCCGTCTGAAAGCTGTCGCCGCCACTGCCGCCGCTCATCGGCTTGCTGCGGCTGACCGCCATCACGAGATGAAGCGGCTTTCCAAGCGACACGGCGAAGTTGGCGGCCTTGAACGCGGCGTGCCGGGAGGTGGCGCTGCGATCGACTCCGACAATGATTTCGTTCATAGTTGTTCCTCCGGATCGACCGGCGGGATGCCGGTGTGCGTCGTCAATCAGATCATGAGGAAATGCTGTCACGAATCTGTGACCGTCGACGCGAAGTACTGTCACAGCTCGGTGACGCCGTCCACTCAGGGTTGGTTCATGGGAACGGGAGCAGATGTGAAGCTGGGCATCCTTGGTCGACTCGAGGTGTGCGACGACGAGGGCGAGGTACTGGGGTTGACGCCGCAACTGCGTCGACTCGCTGCGCTGTTGACCGTCTCGGATGGGGCGAGCGTGTCCGCGGACCGGATTGCCGAGTACCTGGCTGACGGTCCGGTGGATGGCTCTGTCGTACGCACGGCTGTGTCGCGGTTGCGCAAGGTGCTGGGCGAGCGGGTGCAGACCACGGAGGCCGGATATCGACTGGTGCTGCCCCCAGAGGAGTTGGACGCGTCACGGTTCGTCGCGTTGTGCGACCGCGCGCGCACGGCCGGACCAGTTGAGCGGCGCACGTTGCTGACCGAGGCGTTGATGCTGTGGAGCGGTCCGGCGTTGGAGGAGTTCGCTGACGAGCCGTGGGCGACTGTGGCCGCGACCCGGCTCGACGAGTTGCGCGCCGTCGCCATCGAGGACCTGGGCGAGGTGCTCATCGAAACCGGCCGCGCGGGAGAAGCGGTTGTGTTGCTCGAGGCGCACGCCGCGGACCAGCCATATCGGGAACGACCGGTGGCGTTGTTGATGCGTGCGCTCGCGGCGAGCGGTCGTGTGACCGAGGCACTGCGCTGGTTCCAGCGGTTCCGGACCACGTTGCGCGAGGAAATCGGGATCGAGCCGACGTCGGCATTGCGAGAGCTCGAGTCCGAGCTGTTGGCGGGGACCGAAGACGAGCGCGAAACCCCAGCAGTGTCGCGACGGTTGCCGACCGGAACCGTGACATTCATGTTCACGGACATCGAGGGTTCGACGGAACGTTGGCAGCGCGACGAGGCTGCGATGGCGGCAGCGTTGGCGGCGCATGACCACACCATCAGATCAGTCGTTGAAGTACACGACGGTGTTGTCTTCAAGCACACCGGCGACGGCATCTGCGCAGTGTTCACCTCGGCCCCGGCTGCAATTCAGGCGGCTATCGAGATGCAGCAGCAGCTCGGCTTACCGGTGCGGATCGGCATCCACACGGGTGAGGCCGAGCTGCGCGACGCCGACTACTTCGGCCCGACGATGAACCGCACGGCGCGTGTGATGGACGCCGGTCACGGTGGACAGGTTCTCGTGTCCGCGCCGACGGCCGCCCTCGCGCCCGAGCAGGAGTTTCTCGATCTCGGCGTCCACCGGCTGAAGGGCCTCTCCGTGCCCGAACGGATTCTGCAGGTGGGCACGGGCAAGTTTGCGCCGCTGCGGGTAGCCAGTCAGCGCGCGGGAAACCTGCCCGTCGAGATGACCAGCTTCATCGGCCGCAACGGCGAGCTGACGAAGCTGACCGACGAGCTCGCCGACCACCGGTTGGTCACCCTGATTGGCGTCGGTGGCACGGGCAAGACCCGGCTCGCCATCGAAGCGGCGCATGCCATGGCTCCGCTGTACCCCGACGGATGTTGGATCGTCGAGTTGGCCCCGGTCCGCCTGGAGGACTCGGTGCCCGTTGCATTCGCCTCCGGGCTTGGCGTGATGTCCGCTGCGGAGGGCGGTGATGTCGTCGGCGACCTTGTACGCCGTCTGCGACACAAACGACTGCTGCTGGTTGTCGACAACTGTGAGCACCTGCTGGCCGCTGCAGCAGACGTGGTGGAGCAGCTGGTCGGCGCGTGCCCCACCCTGACTGTGCTGGTGACGAGCCGCGAACCGCTGATGGTCAGCGGTGAGCACTTGGTGCCTGTGCCCTCATTGGCGGCAACCGATGCGGAGCGGCTGTTCGTCGAACGCGCCCGCGCGGAAGCGCCGAACCTGCAGGTGGACGAGCGGCAGCAGGCGGCGATCGGCGAGCTGTGCCGACGCCTGGACGGTTTGCCGCTGGCGATCGAGCTAGCCGCTTCGCGTGTACGTGCGTTCAGCCCGGTCGAGCTGGCCGCGCAGCTCGACGAACGCTTCCGGCTACTCGTCGGTGGCCGTCGGTCGCGGATGGAACGCCATCAGACGATGCGCGGCACGCTCGACTGGTCATACGACCTGTGCACCGAGACG
>JANOYI010000511.1:0-2007 GCA_031428795.1 Ilumatobacteraceae bacterium
ACCGGCATCAAGGTCATCGACCTGCTCACCCCGTACGTTGCCGGTGGCAAGATCGGCCTCTTTGGTGGTGCTGGCGTGGGCAAGACCGTGCTGATCACCGAGATGATCCGCCGTGTTGCGCAGAACCACGGTGGTGTGTCGGTGTTCGCCGGTGTCGGCGAGCGCACCCGTGAGGGCACCGACCTCATGATCGAAATGACCGAGTCGGGCGTGTTCGAAAAGGCTGCCCTCGTCTTCGGTCAGATGGACGAGCCACCGGGCGTGCGGCTCCGCGTTGCTCTCTCGGCGCTCACCATGGCCGAGTACTTCCGCGACGTGCAGAACCAAGACGTGCTGCTGTTCGTGGACAACATCTTCCGCTTCGTGCAGGCCGGTTCGGAAGTGTCCACCCTGCTGGGTCGCATGCCGTCGGCCGTGGGTTACCAGCCCACCTTGGCCGACGAAATGGGTCAGCTGCAGGAGCGCATCACGTCCACCCGTGGCCGCTCGATTACGTCGCTGCAGGCCGTGTACGTGCCTGCCGACGACTACACCGACCCGGCGCCGTTCACGACGTTCACCTTCCTCGATGCCACCACCGAGCTCAGCCGCCAGATCGCCTCGTTGGGCATCTACCCGGCCGTGGACCCGCTGGCATCGACCTCCACCATCCTTCAGCCCGAGGTTGTGGGTCAGCGTCACTACGACGTGGCCCGCCGCGTGCAGGAGATCTTGCAGCGCTACAAAGAACTGCAAGACATCATCGCCATCCTCGGCCTCGATGAGCTGTCGGAGGAAGACCGTCTCACCGTGTCGCGTGCCCGCAAGGTGCAGCGCTTCCTCAGCCAGCCGTTCTACGTGGCCGAAGTCTTCACCGGTGTATCCGGCGAGACCGTGCCCGTGGCCGAGACGGTGGAGAGCTTCGAAGCCATCGTCAACGGTGAGCTCGACGAAGTTCCCGAGCAGGCATTCCTCAACGTCGGTGGTGTCGAGCAGGTGCTGGCCAAGGCCAAGACGCTGCAAGAAGGCGCAGCCTGACCATGGCAACCATGCAGGTCGAGCTGGTGTCGCCGGAGAAGGTCATCTTCTCCGGCGAGGCCACACAGGTCATCACGCGCACCCTTGGTGGCGGCGAGATCGCGTTCCTGCCCGGTCATGCCCCGTTCCTCGGTGCGCTCATCGAGAGCCACACCCGCATCACTCTCGCTGACGGCAGCGTGCTCGATGTTGCCGTGCATGGTGGCTTCGTGCAGGTCAGTGGCACGACGGTCAGCATTCTCAGTGATACCGCTGAGCTGGGCGAGAACGTCGATCGTCCCCGTGCGCTGCGTGCGAAGGAAGCCGCCGAAGAGACGCTGCGTCACGAACAAGACGCCGAAGCTGTCGCCGCCCTCGCTCGCGCTCACGCTCGCTTGAACGCCTCCGGCGGCCTCGCCGGCACCCCGCAGGGCCAGCACTAGCTCGTCGCTGGGCCCGCCGACTGACGTCGGTCGTCCCTGGTAATGTCAACGGTCATGCGCGGCGGAGTGCGGGGTCTTGTGAGTGTGGTCCTGGTCTGCGTGCTCGCAGCCATTCCCGCCCCAGCCTCATCCAGCGGCGAACTGTCGGCGACGGCGTGGAATGACACGACCTTGAGTGCCGGGTTCGGCCAGGGCGGGGTCGTTCGGCTGCCGGGTTGGACCAGCATTCTGGATACCGTCGAGCTGTCGGATGGTGGCCTACTCCTACGAGTGCAGCACGCGTCCAGTTTCGGGGTGGTCGACCTCGATGGCATGGTCCGCCTGCGTGCGAACGGTTCGCTCGATCCGTCGTTCGGCGCAACAGGGCCGACTCCCGGGTCTGTGGTCGTCCCCCCGGGTACTCCGGCGACGATCTTCGTGCGAGCCAACGGCAAGATCCTGCTGAGTGGTGGGAGCGTTCGCCAGTACCTTGCAAACGGTGACCTGGACACATCATTTGGTAGTGGTGGGTCGTTCAACATGTCCTCCGGCCCGACGTTCGAGCTGGACGATGGCAGCCTGATGGTCA
>JANOYI010000512.1:0-2179 GCA_031428795.1 Ilumatobacteraceae bacterium
GGCTCCAAGCGGGTTGTCGATGACCAGCCAGTCGAAGTCGATTGCCGGAATCTCCAAGCGACCCACGGGCTGACCATTCGGCAAGCCCTCGAGCAGCTGCTCCATGGCGGCTTGGGTCAGTTCGCCGGTGGCTCGGGCGAGGACTTGGCCGTCCACGCCGACGACGACGACGAATGGGGAGCCGGGCGTGCCGTATGCAGTAGCGACCGCTCCCGCTCCCGCCTCCGCTGTACCGGCACCGTCATTCGAGTCCCGGATCACTCGGCCGTTCCAGCCGTATTCCTCCAGCCACTTGTCTGCCGGGTAGTTCGGACTCGTCGGAGACTCAGCGGTCGACACGAGCGTGACCTGGAGCCACGACGGGATGGTGCCGTCCGCCATCCAACCCACGACCTTGGGGAGATTGGCGGCGCAGTGGGGGCACCAGTGCGCTTGGAACAGCACCAAGTGCGGCCCCTCGGTGGGGTCGATTCGGACTTCGTTGCCCCCATAGTCGAAGCCAATGATTGTTGGTGCCGGCATCCCCACCGCCGGATCGGTCGCCGCCGCACTGTCGAACGGGGGAAGCACGTCGCCAGCAACCGCCAGCTCTGAGACGGGTTCCGTCGGAGCGAGGACGGTTTCGATGGTGGGTTGTTTGGCCTCTACCTCGGTGACCTCGACGACTCCGGTGATCAGGGCATCAGCGCGGTCGGCCAGCATTGCGTCGATGCGCAGCGTGGCCCAGTTGCCGTTGTCTACATACCAGAAGGCGGACACGATGCCGTCACCTTCGGTCACCTTCCAGCCTTCGTAGCCGGCCACTGTGATGGGCTGCGGGTCCGGCCAGGCCGCGAGTGAAGCCAGCTCGCCGCGGTACTCGCCGACGCTCATCGTGATGGTCGGCAGGTAGCTGCTCAACGGGTCATTGTTGAGGGGCGTGTACTTCTGCACCAGCCGACTGTCGCCAGCCGTCTGGCCCACGGCCTCCACCCGCCACCCGTCTGCCGTGAGGATGTAGGGCAAGCCACTACCGGGCACAACCTGGTCTGCAAGTGTTTCGCGCTCCTGATCAGTCAGCCCGTAGGACTGGAAGAGGAGCGTTCCGTCTGTTCCCTTACGATGCGTCGCGCCGACAACAATCGACGGACCGGGATCGGGGAACTCGGTGACCATGAGGTAAGCGGGAACGTTGGGAGCGGACCAGGCCATCACTAGCTGCCGCCCCGGCAAGGAGGCTCGGCAGCATTGTTCGTGGGTTCGCTCGCCAGGGACCAGGTCTGCGGCGATCAGGCGAAACCACGGTGTCTCAGTGCGGATCAGTACGGGCTCCGTGGCCACGAGCGTCGTGTCGGGCGATGTGGTGGGCAATTCGGTTGGTGCTGTCGAGACTTCGGGGGCGTGGCCGCGTTTGATGGCGATGGCGGTCACTGCGCCGGCGATCAAGACCACTGCGGCGGCGACTGCCATCCAGCGACCGGCGCTCACTCGCGGTCGCGGCACCTCGATTGCGACAAGTCCATCCGACTCGGCGGTCACTTCGTCCAGTGCGGACCGCAGCCGTGCGATCACGTCTCCGGCTTGTAGCTCGTTCATTCGGCGATCTCCTTTTTGAGGGCGGCGAGGCCGCGGTGCAGCAGGACGCGCACGCTGCTGGGCGAGCAGTCGAGGGCGTCGGCAATCTGGTCGTCGGTCCAGTCAGCCCAGTAACGCAGCGACACAGCGGCGCGTTGCTTGTACGGCAGCACGGCCAATGCGTCGAGCATCTCGTTGGTGGCTGCGGTGTATGTCGTTGCCTGGCCGGCGGTGACACGCGCAACCCGGTGACGTTCACGAATGTGCCAGCGATGCCACGACGCGGCGCGGTTCACCACTGTTCGCCGCAGGTAGCCGACTGGGTTGTCGAGAGTGGGCAACTTGGTGCCGACGGCGTGGAGCGCGTCCTGCGCGATCTCCTCGCCGATCTCGGGCGAGCCGACGAGCGCGGTCGCCCAGCGAACGGCGTTGGCACGGTGAGTGCGATAGAAGTCGTCGAATTCGCTGATGGCTGTCATCCCCGCTCGCACGCCAAGTGTGCCTGTCTGCATGTCCACCTTGACGCCACCGGGCGCCGATCTGTTTCACTGGGTACATGCTGCTCACCGAAATCGACCACGTCGCCATTGCCGTCCGCGACCTCGAAGCCGCCATCGACTACTAC
>JANOYI010000513.1:0-3082 GCA_031428795.1 Ilumatobacteraceae bacterium
GCGCCGTTGGCGGTGGCGTCGGCCACCATCAACTTGTACTCCTCCTCGAAGCGGCGGTAACCAGTGGTGGCGCTCATGCCGCGCTCAAAAGCGAGCGTGCTGTTGGCCACCTTCCACCCGTTGTTGACGCCGCCGACGACGTTGTCCTTCGGGCAGCGAGCGTCGTCGAAGAACACCTCGCAGAATTCGGCGGTGCCGTCGGGCTGAGTGATACCGCGCACCTCGACGCCGTCTTGACGCATCGGCACCAGCAGGTAGCTGATGCCCTTGTGCTTGGGCGAGTCCGGGTCCGTGCGGGTGAGTAGGAAGCAGTAGTCGGCGTGGTGGCCCCCGGTGGTCCAGACCTTCTGGCCGTTGATGATCCACTCGTCACCGTCGAGGATGGCGCTGGTCTTCAGCGACGCCAGGTCGCTGCCGCTGTTGGGCTCGCTGAAGCCTTGGCACCAGCGCATGGTGCCGTTGAGGATCTGCGGCAGAAATTCCTTCTTCTGCTCTTCGGTGCCCCACTGGAGGATGGTGGGGCCCACCAAGGTGTCACCGAAAAAGTCGGCGCGCATCGGTGCCTTGGCGCGTGCGAACTCCTCGGACAGAACAACGCCCTCGAGCGTGGAGAGGCCTTTGCCGCCGTACTCCTTGGGCCACGTCGCGCAGATCCAGCCACCCTCGAACAGCTTTGCGGGCCACCCGGCGTTGAACGCCTTGCGGTCGTCGGGGCTCATCTCGAAGCCCGGCTCGAACCAGCCGGCGGGCAGGTTCGACTCCAGCCAACCACGGATCTCGGTGCGAAATTGCTCGGCTTCGGGGGTGTAGCTCAGTTCCATGTCAACAGTATTGACCCGCGGGTCAAGTGTTGCCAAGTGCAGGGCACTATCAAGCCCTCGCAACGAGTTCACGATGATGAAGCAGTGACGAAATCGCCCGGAAACAAACCGACGCCATTCTGTCGACCACCACGACGAATGGAGTAGCGCATGGATTCTGGAAGTCTGACCTGGGTGCTGGTGTCGGCAGCGATGGTGCTGTTCATGACACCAGGGCTCGCCTTCTTCTACGGAGGCATGGACCGCAGTCGCAACGTCTTGAACATGCTGATGATGAACTTCTACTGCGTGCTCATCGTGCCCGTGGTGTGGGTGATCGTGGGGTTCTCACTCGCGCAGGGCGGTACCGGCAACTTCATTGGGAACTTCGACCACGTCTTCCTCGACGGCATCGGCATCCTCGATGACAACGGCGGCAAGATGGCCACGGTCGCGTTCTTGGGCATGTTTGCGTGCATCACTCCAGCGCTCATCTCGGGCGCAGTTGCCGATCGCATGAAGTTCTCGGCCTGGGCCGTCTTCGTGCCCGTGTGGTTGTTGCTCGTCTTCGTTCCGGTCTTCAAGTGGATCTATGGCGGCTGGCTGGGCGACCGCGGCTCGCTCGACTTCGCGGGTGGCACCGCCATCCACGTCAACGCCGGGATCGCCGCGCTGGCCGCAGTGCTGGTGCTCGGCAAGCGCAAGGGCTGGCCGAAGGAAGGTCAGCCACCGCACTCGATGCCGCTCGTCATGCTTGGCACCGGCATCTTGTGGTTTGGTTGGTTCGGCTTCAACGCTGGCTCGGCGCTCGCCGCCAACGGTCAGGCAGCGCAGGCGTTCATGAACACATTCCTGGCGGCCGCCGCTGCGGGCCTGGTGTGGGTGCTCGTCGAGCGCATCCGCGACGGCCACGCCACCAACCTCGGCGCCGCATCGGGCATTGTCGCTGGCCTCGTCGCCATCACGCCCGCAGCTGGCTTTGTCTCGGGCGCTGCGCCGCTCGCGATTGGAGCAGTCGCTGGTGTTGTGTGCTGCTATGCCGTTCGCCTCAAGGTCAAGTTTGGCTACGACGACGCACTCGATGTCGTGGGCGTTCACTTCGTCGGCGGTCTCGTCGGCTCGCTTCTCATCGGCGTGTTTGCCAACCCGGAGTTCTTCGGCCTCACGTTCAAGGCCGGCCTCATCTACGACGGTGGTCTTGGGTTGCTCGGCGAGCAGGGTTTGGCCAACGGCTCCGCAATCGTCTGGTCATTCCTCGTCACCGGAACCATCATGATTGTCCTGAAGAAGACCATGGGCATCCGCGTCAGCGAAGAGACCGAGACCAACGGACTCGACTTTGCTGAGCACGCCGAAACCGCTTACCACTGATCGCCGAACGAAAGCAGCCACACATGAAACTCATCACAGCGATCCTCAAGCCATTCAAACTCGACGACGTGAAGGCGGCGCTCGCCTCCGCCGAGGTCGTCGGCATGACGGTTTCGGAGGTCCGCGGCTTTGGCCGCCAGGGCGGCCACACCGAGACTTACCGCGGCACCGAATACCAACTCGACTTCGTCCCGAAGGTGAAGATCGAGATCGTGGTTGACGACGAGCTCGTCGACAGCGTCGTCGATTGCATCATCGCCGCGGCCAGCACCGGCAAGATCGGTGACGGCAAGGTGTGGATCACCGCCGTCGACGACATCGTGCGCATCCGTACCGGCGAACGCGGACACGACGCCATCTAACAGTCATTGGGTTGCCTGCCGTACGCGGCCATGGGCTGCAGCGAGATCGGCGACGGCAAGATTTGGGTGGTCGACGTCGACCGCCTGATTCGAATCCGTACTGGCGAGGAAGGGGTCGACGCCATCTAGACGTCGACCGGTACTGGTAAGGGCAACCGTAAGGGCCGTGATGGGTATCGATCTTTGGATCGTGCCCGTCGCGGTCCTTTCGTTTTTCTCGTGCTGAAAGGGTACTCAGCCGTCGGCAAGTGACGACTTGAGGCGAGCCCGTAGCCCCTCATGCTCGTCGGCGGGCAACTTGTCGCCATCGCGGGTCTGCACGTAGAAGACGTCGACGACCTCATGCCCAAGCGTGGCGACCTTGGCGGATCGAATGTTCAGACCAGCCGCAACCAGCTCGTTCGAGAGCCGGTACAGCACGAGTGGGCCGTCTGGCGCGCGCACGTCGATCATCGTGGCGTGGTCGGACGCCTCGTTGCTCACCAATACTTCACGGCGGGGCGTTGCCGCTGCGAGCGGCCGACGTCGTGCTCTGGCCGTGATTCGCTG
>JANOYI010000514.1:0-22038 GCA_031428795.1 Ilumatobacteraceae bacterium
GGACAAGATGGCGCTGATCAAGCGTGAGCAGGCCGGCGGCAACCTGGTGGCGATGACCGGCGACGGCACCAATGATGCGCCGGCGTTGGCTCAGGCAGATGTTGGAGTGGCGATGAACACCGGCACGCAGGCCGCCAAGGAGGCCGGCAACATGGTCGACCTCGACAGCAACCCCACGAAGCTGATCGAGATCGTGGAGGTCGGCAAGCAGCTGCTGATGACGCGTGGCTCGCTGACCACATTCTCGATTGCGAACGACGTAGCCAAGTACTTCGCCATCATCCCGGCCATGTTCTCGGGCGTACTGCCGGCGCTCGATCAGTTGAACGTGATGGATCTCGGGTCGCCACGTTCGGCGATCCTGTCGGCGGTCATCTTCAATGCTCTCGTGATCGTCGCCCTTGTGCCGCTGGCACTGAAGGGCATCAAGTTCCGTGCTGAGACGGCATCGGCCGTGTTGCGGCGGAACCTGCTCGTCTTCGGTCTGGGCGGCGTCATCGTGCCGTTCATCGGAATCAAGTTCATCGACCTCATCGTGACCGCTCTAGGAGTGAAGTGACATGCGTGCATTCATACGCCAACTACGTCCAGCCCTGATGGCCCTCGCCGTCTTCACCGTGCTCCTCGGGGTTGTGTACCCGTTGTTCGCCACGGTGGTCGGTCAGGTCGCGTTCAGCGACAAGGCCGATGGATCACTGCTCCGCCGCGACGGCGTGGTGGTGGGCAGCGAATTGATCGGCCAGACCTTCAGCGCTCCGGGGTACTTTCATTCGCGTCCGTCGGCTGCCGGTGATGGCTACGACGGTGCCGCCAGCTCCGGATCGAACCTCGGGCCGCTGAACCCCGACTTACTGGCGTCGGTGGAGGAGCGGGTGGCCGCCTACCGTGACGAGAACGGTCTCAGCGCCGACGTGCGAGTGCCCGTCGACGCCGTCACCGCATCAGGGTCGGGGCTCGACCCTCACATCTCGGCGGCGAATGCTCAGCTGCAGATTGCTCGCGTCGCCGACGCGCGCGGTCTCGACCGAGCGGTGGTGACGGCACTCATCAGCGAGCACACGGACGGGCGTTCAGTCGGAGTTCTTGGAGAGCCGGGTGTCAACGTCGTCGCGCTCAACCTGGCCCTCGACGAACTGGCGCCGTGAGACTTCCCGCCTGGGGTCAACGGCGAGGTACAGCAGCAGGCTCGAGATGACAGCGAGGCCGAGAATGATCTCCGCAATTCCTGTGCCGGAGATGTGGGTGGTTGCGATCAGTGCGGTGTCCATGCATTCATTCAGCGCCCCGGTGAGCAGCATCACCAGGGGCTTTGCGCGTTCTTAGCGCGCAGGTGGGGCACCTTGACGCCGTCTGTACGGCTACCGTCGCCGCATGACGCAGATTGATCTTGTCAAGGTCGAACAGGCCGCTGATGCGCTGTTCGCGCCCGACGCTCCGCACGGGCTGTCGCTGGCGCTGGTTGTGATGCAAGCGGGGCAGGTGGTGTTCGAGCGTTACGGTCAGCAGCCTGACACGGTGTTCGGCGCAGGCGGCCCCGTCGACGCCGAGACGACCCTGGTCTCGTGGAGTATGGCCAAGAGCATGACCCACGCGGCGGTGGGGATTCTTGTGGGTGAACGTCGTTTGCAGCTCGACGCGCCCGCACCAGTTGCCGAATGGGTGGGCACTCCCAAGGAGGCGATCACCCTTCAGCACCTGCTGAATATGCGTTCGGGCCTGGAGTTCGTGGAGGACTATGTCGATGACTCCGTGAGTCACTGCATAGAGATGCTGTTCGGCGAGGGTGCCGACGACGTGGCCGCCTACGCCGCCAGCCAGCAGATGCTCCACGAGCCTGGCTCGTTCTGGAACTATTCCAGTGGCACCACCAACATCCTCAGCCGAATTGTGGGCGACGCGGTGTGCGAAGGCGCCGGCGATCGACGGGAATCGATGGAGGCCTTCCTCAACGGCCGCCTATTCGGCCCTGCAGGCATGCACTCCGCGGTTCCGAAGTTCGACGCTGCTGGCACGTTCGTCGGCTCCAGCTATGTCTACGCAACTGCCCGCGACTTCGCCCGCTTCGGAGAGCTGTATCGCAACGACGGTGTCGCAGCAGATGGCACGCGAGTGATTCCCGCTGGTTGGGCTGCGCACGCGGCCACGTTCACGACACACGACAGCGATACGGGCTTCGATTACGGAGCCCAGTGGTGGCTGTGGCCCGACTTCGCTGGCAGCTTCGCCTGTCACGGCTACGAAGGCCAATACGCGGTGGTCATACCCGACCGGGAACTGGTGGTCGTGCACCTGGGGAAGTGCCCGGAAGCCCAGCGCAAGATCGTCAACGACCGCTTGCGTGACATCTTCCACGCCGCCACGTAGACGAAAGGTCTGGGCGTAGCCGACGACAGAGCGTGGTTCGACGATTCGGTGCCGGCCATCCAGAGCACAACACCCACACACACACTCCTGACGGGCCTTCGATTGTCGGACACGTTCGCTGCTGCATGTAGGCGAGAGAGACGTCCGCCGACCGTGCAGATCGGCTAGCAATAGGGGGTGGCGATGGACTCGATCGGCCCCCTCACTGGTGAGCTGCCCCGTGTCTCGCTGGACGACACGGGTGGTCCGCCGCGCCCGCGACGCTTCCGACCGCTGCGGCTCAGCATCAGGGTTGTGGCCTTTGCCATCACGATTTACATCGTCCTGACCCTGTTGCCCGACTTCCGCAAGGCTGTCGACGAGCTCAGCTCGGTGAGCCCGCTCCTGCTGTCCATCGGCCTTTTGTTGCAGATGGTCGCCCTGATCTGCTATTCGCTGCTCACCTATGCGGCACTTGGCACAGCCGGTCGACAGATCTCTCGTATCCGATTGATTCGCATCCAGATGAGCACGAAGGCTCTGTCCAACATTGTTCCCGGTGGCAGCGCCGCAGGGCCGGCATTGGGCTATCGCCTGATGACGTTGTCCGGAGTAGACGGTCCGAGCGCCGGCTTCGCGCTCGCCACTGCGGGATTGGTGTCGGCGGTGGTCCTGAACCTACTGCTGTGGTTCGGTCTCATCGTGTCGATTCCGATCCGCGGGGTCAACAAGGGTTACGGCCTCGCTGCAGTTGCCGGGATCATCGTGATGTTGATCGCCGCGCTGCTGGTGCTTGGTCTCATGGACGGCCAAGGTCGAGCGGAGAAGGCGTTCCGCTGGATCGCGAAGAAGCTGCACTTCAACGAGGATCGCGCCGGTGCTGCGGTTCGGCAGGTGGCGGGCCGCCTCGACGACCTCGCAACCGACCGACAGCTACTGATGCGTGTCGCCGCCTGGTCGTTGGCGAACTGGTTGTTCGATGCCGCATCGCTGTGGCTGTTCTTACGCGCATTCGGTGTCTCGATGGACCCTGATGCGTTGCTCATTTCCTTTGGTCTTGTGAATGTTCTGCAGGTGATTCCGATCACACCCGGCGGGTTGGGCATCGTCGAGGGCGCGTACACCATCCAGCTGGCTGCATTCGGCGTGCCCAAGACGGTTGCGACGCTGGGGGTCGCGAGCTACCGAATCGGCCAGTATTGGTTGCCCACGGTTGTCGGTGGCTTGCTCTACGCCTCGCTGCGGTTCGGTCCGTTCCGTATCGAGCGGCGCGACAAATTGGTGCGTCTGCGTGAGCTGGCGAAGGAGACCGATACCAACCGCGAAAGCGCGTTGGACTTTGCGGCCCGCTTCGGGCGGCATCGCGGCGTTCTCAGGGAGAATCCGAGCACTCATCCTTCGGCGGGCTTCCCGGCTGAAGGTGATGGCAACAACGACCACTGACTAACGTTCGGTTTCGTGACCACATATGAACGCCCCTTCGGCCGCTACCTCGAGGACTTCGTCGTCGGCGACGTCTACCGGCACTGGCCAGGCAAGACCATCACCGAATACGACGATCATCTGTTTTGCATGATCACCATGAACCATCATCCGCTGCACACCAACGACTGGTTCGCGCAGCAGAGCGTGCAGGGCCGCAACGTGGTCGTTGGCAACCTCGTGTACTCACTGGTGCTTGGCATGAGCGTGCCCGACGTCAGTGGTGCCGCGATTGCGAACCTCGAAGTGGAGACGTTGCAGCACAAGTTCCCCACGTTTCATGGCGACACCATCCATGCCGAGACTCGCGTGCTGGACGTACAGGCGTCGAAGTCGAAGCCTGATCGGGGCATCGTGACCGTCGAGTCGAAGGGCTTCAATCAGGACGGCAAAGAAGTCTGCTACTTCCGTCGCCGCGTGATGGTGTGGAAGACCGAGTTCGCCCCCGGCAGGCCGCGCCCGTACGAAGCCGACGCCGCCTGGTCCTAACCCGGTTCACGTCAACACTGTCGGGCTGTGACCAGCGACAACGAGTTCCCGGGTTTGGCACAGAGCAGTGATGTGGTGCTGTCGTGGGGGCTACCACGTTTGCGTGATTTGCCGTGGCGGCGCACTCGCGACCCGTGGGCAATTCTGGTCAGCGAGGTGATGCTGCAACAGACCCAGGTGCCACGCGTGATTCCGAAGTGGTTGGCGTTCATGGAGGCATTCCCAACGGCGGGGGACTGCGCGGCAGCACCGCTCGGTGATGTGCTGCGGCTCTGGCAAGGGCTGGGCTATCCCCGTCGTGCACGAAACCTTCAGTTGGCTGCGAGCGAGGTGACGCGTCTCGGCGGGTTCCCCGCAACGCTGACTGAACTGTTGGCCTTGCCAGGCGTCGGGCAGTACACCGCCCGCGCGGTGATGGCGTTCGCGTTCGAGGCGGACGCTGCGGTGGTCGACACCAACATCGCTCGCGTGTTCGCGCGCGTCGGTGGTCAGTCATTGACTGCCAAGCAGGTGCAGTCGGAGGCGGATCAGGCGCTACCACCTGGCCTGAGCTGGGAGTGGAATCAGTGCCTGATGGAACTGGGCGCGATCCTGTGTCGACCAATACCGACCTGCGAGGAATGCCCCCTTGCCGCCACCTGCGCGTGGTGCGGCGTTGGGCCCGACCCGGCAATTGGCTCGGCAGGGGTCAGTCGAACACAGTCGCGGTTCGAGGGCAGCGAGCGCCAGGCCCGCGGTCGACTCTTGAAGGCGCTCACTGCTGGCTCGGTGTCCGTTGGTGCTGCAAGGGGGGTGATGTCGCACCCGGCCGCTGATCGGCTGCTGGTCGCGTTGTGCTCGGAGGGGCTCGTTCGCGTCGATGGGGACACGGTGCGGCTGCCCTAAGGAACGGCTGCCTTAGGGAACGGCGGGAGCTACGAAGGTGCCCAGTTGGTCGACAACCAGATGCGACGCCACAACGGAGCTGAAGCAGACTTTGCCGCCCACACCCGGACCGATGGCCCCAAGGTTGGCGACGTTCTCGTTGGGCGCTGTGTTCACCAGCGAGCTGGTGAGAGTGCTGCCGCACGGCGTAGCGGTGACGTATCCGAATGCCGCTGAAGCGACCGCTGTTGTGTTGTAGACGCCCACCTGCGTGGCGGGTAGCGAAATGATTGCGTTCGCCGCGGGCCGTGGGCCAGACCGGGTTTCGATGACTCGCACCGGCGGAGCGCTACGAAGCAGAAGACCCCCGGGGCTGGTTCCACCAAACCAGCCGGACACGTCGATCACGACATGACCTGAGCCCTGCACCACTTGGACGCAGATGCCGCCATTGGCTCCAAGGTCGACCAGCGTCGAGGTGGCCGCAGCACGACCGGCGAAGAGGTTCACGGTGGAGGAGTTCGGTGCGCCTGCGCATGGGCCTGGATACGCCTGCCACACGGTGTCGACTGGTGAACCGGTGGCGGTGACGTTGATCCAGACTGCCGTGGCGTCGGCGGGTATGCTGCCGCGCCCAGCTATCGGGATGTTGATTCCCATGCCGACGTTCAAAGGTCCGGTCGCGGCAAACACCGCAGCGTTGCCGCGAGTGTCGACCCAACGAACCGGGCCGAGCGGGTGGAAGGCCTCGCCGTTTTGTGCAAATGCACCAATCAGGTCCACGACGAGATCTGTCTGCGCGAATGAATAGATGCACACGGTCTCGTCGCCCGCAAGCAGCGACATCGCCAGGGCAGCCGTAGTGCGACCGGCTTCGTAGTTGACATTCGAGGTGTCAGGCCGGGTACCGCAGTCGTACACCGTCAGAAAGCCAACGCTGCACGGATCGACAGCGGTGACGTTGAGAACCGCCTGCGTGGTGTCGGCTGGCAGGAAACCTGCAAGCTCGACGCGCGTGATGCTGTGCGCTCGTGTCTTGCCGACGCCGCCACCGATTGCTGGATTGCGAGTGTCCAAGACTCGAACGGGTTGCATACCGATGAACCCGGCGTCCGGAATCGGTGTCGCTGTCGGAACTCCGGTGCCGCCCGCAGGCACACCAGCGAGGGCACGTGAGGTCTCGCACACCTCGATGTGAGCGGCGTCGATGCGTTCCGTGAGGTAGTTCGACAGGGCGAGTGCGCCAGCCCCAGTGATGTGGATCTGGTCGGCTGCGAACCACGACGACTGTGTGGCCTGAGGCTGAGATGTCGTGTAGCCGTTCCAGTCCAGAACGACGAGGTTCGGATAGCGAACCCGGGCGTTGGCAAGTGCAACATTGTGTGCCGCGTAGAACTGGGTGTAGTAGTAGCCACCGGGCGTCAGGCGATACGTCAGCCAGAACACCTTGGCGACACCCTGCGCCTTGGCCTCGGCCATGATGCTGTCGATAGCCGAGACGATGGACGTGTCGTCGTAGCCGGCCATGATGACCAGCGCTTCGCCGAGCTGCCCCTTCATTGTGGTCTGCATCATCGGCAGCACGCTCGGAGGTGTCCATCGGACGCCGGTGATGGGGTTGGTCCGGCCCACGCAGCTCGGAGCGACCAGTCGCATACAACTCTCGAGCGCCCACTGGGTGTCGTACTTCTCGGCCATCACGTCGTAGCGAACGGTCTCATTGAGAGCCTCGTCGTACCACCGCATGGCAGCAACGGTGGAGTCGCCGATCACAGTGACGCGGGGTGAGTTCGCGGGCGCCAGTGCTCCACGCAGGCCCATCTGTCTGCCTGTGATGGAGGCGACCACGCCATCGGCATACAGGCCGCGCGAGGTTTGGAACGCCTTCACTGCCTCGACGCTGACCGCGTCGTACGAGCTGTCGGGGCCGACGATGTTGAGATTGCCGAGCTCGATCAGGCGCTGTTCGAGGCAGGCCACGTTGTTGTCGACGACGTTGGGGCGGAGAGTGTTCGGCACCGTGCAGGAGACGGCGGAGACGATTGGAACCCGCAACGGCGCGCCAACCACCGTTCCGAGCAAGGCAATCACTGCAACCGCGAACGTAAGGCAACGTGGAGTTGTGTGGGTCATCCCTGGACTTCTCCAAATTTTGCGCCTGTTGATGCTGTATTTCATCGGCACGATAGTGCACCGACTCAAGGAGACGCCCTCGACGTCGTGATTTCAGACACGATTCTGGCAAACGCCTCGAATGCGTACTGTCGCATTTCTTCGTCGGTGCGATCCTGAATCGGATGGGGCGTGAAGACCCGCGCAACGTCGGGGAAGCCCAATGCGTTCGACTGAGCCACCGCGGCATCAACAAACTCGGCGGACGCCACGAAGACACCGGGAATACCCCGACGTTCGAGATCGACTATGTCGTGCACACTGCACGACGTACAACTGCCTCAATCGGCGAGCGCCTCGATCACCAGCGTGCACTGGGTGGCAATTTCTTGGCGCAGGTCGACCGGTGCCGGCTTGGTGAACGTCGGTTTCTTGAAGCGCAGCACCTTGGCACCGGCTTCGGAGAGCAGTAGTTCCAGCTGGTCGAGGAACACGTCGCCGCGTGGCTTGCTGATGTCCAGCAAGCCCACGACCTGGCCGCGTAGCGCCGATGGTCGTACGAGCCGCTCGCGATGCGTCACCGAACGTTCGCTGCTGGGGTCCAACAGAACTCGTGTCATACAGCCAACTCTCTCACGGAACGGCACTTGATGGAACGGCAGATCATGGAACGACTCGGTGTGTGACGGGCTGCGAGCCCATCTCGCCATTGGCCCAGCCCCCGACCATTGCGGAGAACAATCCGGCGCCGCCACCAGCATGCACCAGCAGAATTCCGTCGGGCCGGAACTTGGGCAGCGTCGCGTCGTGGAGGTGCGTGGGTATGCCATCGGCGATGCCGCCAGCGCCCCAGACCAGCTCGCTGCCGGGTAGCTGGAGGCGACTGTGAATCTCCGCGAGAAGTGTCTCGCGGCCCCAGCCGGCTTCCGCCAAAACTCGGGCGTGTTCTGGCCCGACGATGAGGATCGCATCGAACGCCAGAATCAGCTTCGGGTTGTGCATTGTCCGCAGGCAGGCGGCAAACACGGTGGCAAGTTCGGGAGCGGTGCGAACCTTCTGATCGACGATGCAGCGCGGGCCTTCGCCGGCGAACACGGTGACCGTGTTGTCGGTGGGTGCGAAGCCGCGGCTGACTGCAAGGGAGCTGAACGGTGAATCGTGTTCGCGTTCGGCGAAGCAGAAGCTCAGCTTGCCGGGGTTGCCGTGGGTGGCGCGGTCCACCTCGCCCGGCCGGCCGCCGCCGACGTTGCGCACGATCAATTGCACTGCCCGTCCAATCGTCAGGTTGGCGCGATTGCCTTGGCCGAGTGCGTTGCCCCCGCTGTTCATTCCAATGGCCCGTGTGCCTGGCCCGTTACAGACGATGACGGGGCCGACGGGCATCGTCGTGGCCAGCACGCCGTGGATGTTGAACGCATCGGTACACGCCGCTTCCAGAGCGGCGATGACCCACGGCAGGTACTCGGGCTTACAGCCGGCCATGACCGCATTGATCGCGATCTTCTCGATGGTGACTTCAACCAGGTCTGGCGGCACGATGGCCACGATGTCGCGTGGGTCGCGCGTAGTGCCTTGCAGCATGCGCAGCACCCGCTCCTCCGTCGGCGGTACCACCGGCAGGCCATCGGTGAAACCGCGCTCGAACATCAACTCCATCTCGTCGTCGAGGTCGGCCAGCTCGAGCCGGCGCGACTTCAGCACGTGGCCACCGAAGGCAGCGCGTAGCGAGTCGACGCGGTCAGGGTCAACACTCAGCGAACCACAGCCCGGGCGAAACGGGGAAAGCTCTTCACCCAGATCGTCGACGCCGGTGATGCGCCGCCACTCGCTGCGGACCCATCCGATGGTGCGGTCCACTTCGACGCCGTCGACGACCTTGATGAGTGTCGGCACAGTCTCAATGTCGTAGTGCCAACTCACCGAGAGGTCGGCATCGTGGAGCGCTGCGATCCCGTCGGGAAACGTCGGGTCATCCTGCGTGTACACCGTGGTGGCGAATTGACCGAGGAGCGGAACGACCATGACGCAGGTTGCGCATTCGCGCTTGAGGATGACGACCAGCCCATCGGGCAGGGTGGGGGCGCCTGGCTGCGTCATGTGAGGAACTCGATGATGCGTGCGTTGACGACTGCCGGTTGCTCGATGTGCAGGAAGTGCCCGGCGTCCTCGATCAACTCCACGGTCACGTTCGGCGGGGCCATCGTGGCGGCAGCTTCGGCCACCTCAGCCCCGATGCAACCGTCGTTGCGACCGTGCAGGTAGAGGTGGGGCTGCGGTGACCAACATTGGCCAGCCGCCTGTACGGCGTCAAGGGCCGGGTCTTTGTAGCCATCGCCCAACGCCGCCCGGTAGTAGCCAAGCGCCGCGGCCAGGTTGGCTGGGTCGCGCAGGCTTGCCTTCGTGGCGATCAGGTCATCGGTGGCGTCGTACCCAGGCGACCACTGCGACCACAACAAGTCGATGAACGCGAGATCGTTGGCGGGGACCACGAAGTCGGCGAGCGCGTGCTGAAAGAAGAACATGTACCAGCTGCGCTGCACCTGGGCGAGGTTGCTCACGAACGCCATCCCGCGCGCCGGACCGGGCGGCACGGCCATCGTCACGACTTTTGCCCAACGCTCCGGCGCGAACACCGCAGCCCCGTGAGTGGCGCTGGCGCCCCAGTCGTGGCCGATGATGACGGCGTTCTCGTCGGCGTCGAATGCCCCGTGCAGCGCGATTGCATCCATTGCAAGCGCGCCTGTTTGATAACGCCCGTCTGGCGGAACCGACGTCGGGGCGTACCCGCGTTGGAAATGAGCAACCGCCCGATAGCCGGCTTCGGCGAGATCGCTGAGCAGGTAACGCCAGCCGTGTGCGCTGTCGGGGAAGCCGTGCAAGCAGAGCGCAAGCGGCGCGTGGTCGTCGCCGGCAGTCAGGTAGCTGAACTCGACGCCGTTGGCCGACACTGATCCCTGAGAAATCTCTGCCATGTCGGCAAGTTAGCCTCGGTGCGACAAGCGTCACGTACTCGGCTGGTTTACCCTTGGCCAAAAGCGGGCGTAACGTAACCGGTCCACAGGGGGGTACGCGGAATGCAGGTCACTTTCTTCGGCGTTCGCGGTTCCACACCGTGTAACGGCGACGACATCGCGAGGTACGGCGGCAATACATCGTGTGTGGCGGTGAGCGTCCCCGGTGAACCTCCGTTGTTCTTCGACCTGGGCACGGGCGCCCGCTACTTCGGCTCGACGCTTCCGCAGGACGGCACGTTCCGGGGCACGTGCCTACTGAGCCACCTGCACTGGGACCACACGCAGGGTCTGCCGTTCTTCACGCCGCTACTCCACGAGGGCGCTCAGCTGGACGTATACGCCCCGGCGCAAGAAGACGGTCGAACCGTAGCGTCAGTGATCACCGCCGTCATTCGTCCGCCGCTGTTTCCCGTGACCATTGATCAGCTACCCGGCACGGTTCGCTTCCACGATGTGGCCGATGACGAGTTTTCGATTGGCAGTATCAAGGTGATGTCGCGGCTCGTGCCTCATGTCGGTCCCACGTTGGGCTACCGAATTGAAGCGGGCGGCCGCAGCGTCGCGTACATCAGCGATCATCAGCAGCCGTACGACGGCTCGTTCTCGGTCAGTGACGGAGCCAGCGAACTGGTTGAGGGCGTCGATCTACTGATCCACGATTCGCAATACACGTCGCCTGAGTTCGCACAGAAGTCCACGTGGGGGCACTGCACTATCGACTACGCGATCTGGTTGGCGCGCCACTGCAATGTCGGTCGGTTGGCGTTGTTCCATCACGATCCTTCGCGCACCGATCTCGCACTTGATGAGGTGCAGCGCTGTGCAGTCGTGGCCGGCGGCACGCTGGGCGTCGAAGTGTTTGCCGCCTCCGAAGGCCTCATCGTCGAAATTGACTAGCCGATGAGCCAATCCAGTTGGGGTGTGGTCGCCGCGCTGGCCGTGGCCGCCGTGCTGTTGATTGCCGGAGTGTCCAAGCTGGCGCAGCCTGCTCGATGGAAGGTGCAAGCTGCCGGGCTCGGGGTGCCCCGGCCCATAGCGCTCGTGGTCCCGTTTGTTGAGGTCGGGATCGGTGCCTGCCTGTTGGTGCAGTTGCAACGACATCTGGTGGCCTGGTTTGCCGTCGCGTTGTTTGGAGCGTTCACCGCGCTGCTGGCGCTTCGGCTTGCGCAAGGCAAGCGGCCGCCGTGTGCCTGCTTCGGATCATTGAGTTCAAAGCCCATCGGGCTGGGCCACCTGTCGCGCAACGTCGTCTTCATCGGCCTGGCACTGCTGGCCGCAATGCTCTAGCGCCGCATTCCGCTCAGGCGTCAGGCCAGTTCGTTGAGCAAGAACGTCAGATTGCGGGCTTCGTCACGCCAGGTCTCGTAGCGGCCGCTGGGGCCACCATGGCCGGCTCCCATCTCGCAGCGCATGATCAGGGTGGCGTCGTTGGTGCGAACTGCGCGCAGCTTGGCAATCCACTTGGCCGGCTCGTGGAAGCTGACGCGTGGGTCGTTCAGCCCGGCCGTGATGTACACCGCCGGGTAGTCGGCCGACACTGTGTGGTCGTACGGTGAGTAGCTGAGCATGTAGCTGGCCATCGGCTCCTCGCGCGGGTCGCCCCACTCCTCCCACTCGGTGATGGTGAGCGGCAGCGACGGGTCGGCCATCGTGGTGACCACGTCGATGAAGGGCACCTCGGCTACTGCAGCGCGGAACAAGTCGGGGCGCATCGTGATGCACGCACCAACCAGCAAACCGCCAGCGCTTCCCCCGCGCAACGCAACCTTCGACGGGTGCGCCCAACCAGTCCCAATGAGGTGCTCGACGCTGGCGATGGTGTCGATGAACGTGTTGCGCTTGTGCTCCAGCTTGCCCTGCAGGTACCACTCGCGGCCCAGCTCGCCGCCACCACGCGGGTGAACGAGCGCCCATACCGCGCCACGATCCAGTAGCGACAACCTGGCCACGCTGAACCACGGCGGCATTGACGACTCGTAGCTGCCGTAGCCGTACACGCACATCGGCGCCGTCCCATCGGGCACCGTGCCGCGGCGGTAGACGATGTCGACCGGCGTCTGGGTGCCGTCGGGTGACGTCGCCCACAGGCGTTCGCTGGCATAGTCGGCAAGGTCGACGGCAGGCACCGGGGTCTGCTTCAGAACGGTGCGCTCGCCCGTGCGCACGTTCTCCTCATAGACGGTGACCGGGCGGGTGAGCGACTGCACGACGTAGCGCACAGTGTCGGTACGCCACTCCGGGTTCGCTTCCATCTCCAGGTCGTGGGGCTCGTCGGCACCGTGCACTGTGCGCTCGGTGCCGTCGCGGAAGAGCACTCGAATACGGGGCTGCGCGTTGGCCCACTCGTGCAGGATCAGATGGTCGGCGAAGGCCTCTACGGACGTGATCCGTCGGCCGGATTCGTGCGCCACCAGCTCGGTCCAGTCGCCCGGTGCGTCGAGAGGGGCTGTCATCACCCGGAAGTCGGTGGCGTCCTCGTTGGTGAGCACCAGCCAACGGTCGCCCCAGTGGTCCAGTCCGTACTCGACATCAGGCGCTCGCTCGCGAACGACGACTGCGGCGACAGTCGGCTCGCCTGCCGGGACCAGGCGAACCTCGGAGCTGACCTTGCTGGCGGTCTCGATGACAATCCACTCACCGCTGCGGCTGAGGTCGACGTAGACGTAGAAGCGCTCGTCGGTTTCCTCGAACACGAGCGTGTCGGCCGACTGGTCGGTGCCCAGTTCGTGGCGCCACACTCGATACGGACGCTTCTGCTCGTCGGCGGTGACGTAGAAGAGGGTGGTGCCGTCGCCCGACCAGGCGGTGCCGCCCCAGGTGGTGCCGGTGAGGTGCTCGGGGCGGTCGATACCGGTGGCGAGGTCGCGCAGGTGCATGGTGTACTGCTCGCTGCCGTCGGTGTCGCTGCTCCAGGCCAGCATGGTGTGTTGCGGGTTGACGTCGAAGGCGTTGACGGAGAAATACTCGTGGCCGTCGGCTTCAGCGTTCTCGTCCAGCAGCACATACTCAGTGGCCTGCGCTGCGTTGCGGCCGCGGCAGTGGATGGCGTAGCTGGCGCCCTCCTCCGTGCGGGTGACGTACCACCAGTCGTCCTTGCGGACGGGGGCCGACAGGTCTGTCTCCTGCACGCGCGCTTTGATCTCGCCGAAAATGGTCTCGATCAGCGCAGCGTGTTGCGCGAACCACGCATCGGAGTAGGCGTTCTCGGCCTCCAGGTACGGCACGGTGTCGGGGTCGTTGCGGTCACGCAGCCACGCCCACGGGTCGGTGGCGGGCCCCGTCGGTCGTTGCCACACATGCTCCACTTGCTTCGCGATGGGGGCTTGCACGTCGGCCAGGCTAACGGTCGTCGATCAATTGGCTCGCGGAGTCCCTGCACGACACAGCACGCCGTCATTGACGCCGGTAGCGTCAGACCACATGCGGGTGTGGATCGATCAAGACCTCTGCACCGGTGACGGTCTGTGTGTCGACCATTGCCCAGACGTGTTCGTGCAGCTGGAAGACGGCATTGCCTACGTGGCGCAGGACGGCTGGCCGCTCAACGACCCGGGTGGCTCGAACAGCCTGGCGATTGTCGATGACCGCGCGCAGCAGAGCGTGATCGACGCAGCAATCGCATGCCCTGGCGAATGCATCTTCATAGAAATCGACGCCTACCGCGAGCCCGTGGTCGCAGGTCGCTAGCGCTCCTGTACTGGCGCGGCACGCCTGCGGTGCTTGCGGCGCCGTACCAAAACGATCAGCAGGATCACCATGAGCAGGAACAGGGCCGCGCCACCTGCGGCCCACAGTGACCGCGTCTTGCCGACATCGGGAGCCTTCTCGACCGTGTCGACGACCTCCTGCGCCTTGGCGCGGGCAACGACGTGGTTGCCCTTGGTCAGCGCCGCCTTCGCCTCGTCGAGCAGCGCCGGCAGGTTCGTACCGATCAAGCCGACCTTGTCGAGGACGCCGTCGTTGGCAGCGTCCTCCGCAACGGCGACGAGCACGCTGTCGGCGGTGTCGATCTGCTGCTGTACTGCAGCCCTGGCGTCATCGAGACTCGAATCCGCCGCCTCGTACGTTCCTTCCAAATCGCCTGGGTAGGACGACCCGAGTTGAGCGGACTTGGTGTCCAGCTCGTCGCGCAGGTCGAGCACCCCGTTTGCATCGTCGATTGCGGTCGCTGCTGACGTGAACGACCAGATCGACATCTTCTCGCGCACGAGCAGCGGTGCAGCCCACGTGCCACCTTCGGCGACGAGTTGCTGGTACAACTCGCGGGCGTCGGCGCGCTCGTCGAGCTGCGCGCCCTGCGAGGAAGTGACGACGTAGTCGGCAATCAGTTCGTCGGCATTCTCGGCGCCGCCGACTTCGTCCACCAGGTCCAGAAACCGTCGCCAGTCGGTGAGCTGGTCGAGTGTCTCGGCCTTCGCCTCGCCGCGATACGCAATCGTGCGATCCGCGACGGCGGCCAGGACCTCGCGCATCTTGTCGTCGCCGATCTCGTCGAGCACTTGCTGCACGACGAAGAACGACGCGTTGTACCCGAAGTCCTCCACCTCGTCCGCGCCGTCGGTGAAGTTCGGGTCGCCCCAGTCGTTGAGCGTGACCTTGCCGGGGTCGGTGGCGGAAATGGCCGCCGGCGAAAGTGCTTCGCCACCCATCGCGGAAACCGCCTTGTTGGAGTAGACCTGCGCGAAGCCCTCGCTCAGCCAGCGGTCGGCAAACCAGTTGTCGTTGAACCAGGCGTGCGACAGTTCATGCAGCACGACCTCCTGGTCGAGGTCTTCGCCAATCTCGATCTCGTTCTCGCTCGCGCTGAACCAACCCGCGTACCCGTAGAGGTACGGCGTGTACGCCTCACGCACTTCGACGGTCTCGTCGATCGGCCACAGCTGCCCCACGAGAGTGCTCAGCACCGGCACGCCGTCTTCGATCTGGGTCGTCACGAAGGCTTGCCAGTCGGTGTCACCCGGCCAGGCGCGCACGTTGAACTGGTCGACGTCGGGTGTCGTGACGGTTGTCTGGGTGAGGCCGTCGTCGTTGCGGGCGGAGATGAAGATGTCGAACTCATCGGGGTTCGGAATCTCTGTGGCCGTGTAGACGGTGTTGCCGTCTTCCTGCGTGATGATGGCTTCATCGCCGAAGGTGTCGACCTCGAAGCCGGGGGGCACCACGACGCGCACTGTCACCTTGCCGTCGTCGCCCACTCCGAAGGCATTGAAAGCGGCATAGGCAGTATTGACTCGCGACGGATTCTCCGACCTCGGTGGCAAGCCGGTGATGTCGTAGGTGACGTTGACCTGGGTGCTTTCCTTGTAGAAGAGATTCTTCGCGAGGTCGATGTCGAGGATGTAGTAGCTGCCGTTGCCGTCGATGAGTCGGCCCGTGACGCCCAGTGCACTACCCCCGGTCGTCGCGGCCACTGGGTTGACCGCACCGACTGGGACAGGTAGCGAGAAGCCAGTGAAGTACCGGCGGTTGATGTAGTTGCCATCCCGCTTGTCGGTGATGGTGTTGGTCAGCTCGACCTCCGCCAGCACGTGCACCACGCCGGAGAGCGCGTCGACCGTGTACGTGGTGGTGTTGCGAAACGACAGGCCGTCAGCGGCTTGCGCGGTTGGTATTGCTCCGGCCACGACCGTGATCGGAACGGCCACGAACAAGGCAAGGAGAAGGGAGGAAATCCGCCGAACCATTGGTCGAGCCTACGCAGCAGTGCTGGCAGAATCGAATGGATGGAGGCGAGTCTTGGTCCGTTGCATGGCGCGACTAGCCTGGCGGCGTGAAGCGCAGCAGTGTCAGCCATATGAATTGTTCGGTGGCTCGCACCCTCGACATCGTCGGCGAGTGGTGGACGCTGCTCATCGTGCGCAACATCATGTTGGGCCAGCGCAGATTCGAGGCAATTCAGGCCGACCTCGGCATCGCCCGCAACATCCTCAGTGACCGGCTCAACACGCTGATGGCCCACGACGTGGTGGCGAAGGTCAAGTACCACGAGCACCCCGAGCGCTACGAGTATCACCTCACCGACAAGGGCGCCGATCTGTTCCCGGTGATCGCAGCGCTCATGGCCTGGGGCGACAAGTGGTCGGCACCCGATGGCCCGCCGCTGGTGATGCGTCACACGTGCGAGGGTCGGGGCGAGCCCCAGACGGTGTGTACTGCGTGTGGTGAGCTGATGGATCTGGCGCATGTGCGGGCCAAAGCTGGCCCCGGTGTGCGGCCCGTCGCGGCCCCCGTCGACTGACGTTTTCAGCGCCGATCGCGACGGGATCGCGGGTACTCCGTGGCACAAGAGCGTCCCGGCCCGCCTCGAACCCGTCAGCTGAAGCCAACTCTCGCCGTGCGAGTGCCACGCCGCCCGTGCGAGTGCCACGCCACCGGTACGAGTGCCACGCCACCGGTACGAGTGCCACGCCACCGGTACGAGTGCCACGGCCCCATTCGAGTGGGCACTCGCATACCGGGGTGGGAGTGCCCACTCGAATGGCACGGCGAGTGGGCATCTGGACGTGCAATTGTTACTATGGCGGTAGTGCTAATTCCCGCCACTGATCGGAACACGCCATGACGTCATTCGACCTGGATCTCAGCAAGTACAACCTCGGCTGGAGCGATACCGGCGTTGAGTACGCGTTCGAACCCAAGAAGGGTCTCGACATGGGCGTTGTCGACCAGATCAGCTGGTGGAAGGGTGAGCCGAAGTGGATGAGCAACATGCGCCAGCGCAGCTTGCGTACCTTCGACCGCAAGCCGATGGCCGAGTGGTTTGCCGTCAACATGCCCGACATCGACTTCCAAGACATCTACTACTACCTGCGCCCGGCCACCGAGCAGGTCAGCGAGTGGGACGACCTTCCCGAGCAGATGAAGGCGACCTACGAGAAGCTGGGCATTCCCGAAGCCGAGCGCAAATACCTCGCCGGCGTCACCGCGCAATACGAGTGCCTGCGTGGGTCTACTCAGGTGTGGACCACCCGGGGGATGCGAGCGATCAAGGAACTCGTCGCTGGCGACGAAGTGTTCGCTCTCAACGAGGTGACGCGCGAGATCCAAGTGGCCGCAGTCGTTGGTGGTGGCGAGTCCGGCGAGAAGGAAATTCTTGAGATTCGTGCAGGTTCGCGGGTCATCGGCGCGTCGGGCAATCACCCGTTCCTGGTCCTGCGCGACGAGCGTCTGCCCGGTCGCAAGAAGGCTCGTTACGCACCACGCTGGGTTCCCGCTGAGGAACTGGTCGTCGGCGATCTCGTCGCCGTGGCAACCGACCTCCCCGAGTTCGGCCGAGTGCAGTTCCTCGACTGCCGTAACGTTCATCAGGGACTCGGCCTGACCAACCCAGATCTGTGCTGGTTCGCTGGACTGTTCCTAGGCGACGGGTTCTTCAAGCACTCCGATGGGTACACCACCGTCCAGATCGCTGTTGATGTTCGAGACACCGACCTTCTCGCCGAGATTGCAAGGGTCGGTAGCGAACAGTTCGGACTGCAGTTCACCCTCGCCACAGATAGGCAGCGGATGACAGCTAAAGGTACCGCCCGCCTTGCACGGTTCCTCGAGGCCAACGGATTGGGCGGTCGTTCGCTGACCAAGCGGCTGCCCGACTGGATCTTCGCCGCTACGTATGAGGAGCGCCTCGCATTCCTCGCCGGTTACATCGACGCCGATGGAACCGTTCGAGCCCATCGCTCGGCGAAGAACCCCGTGCTCACCAGCGGCAACGAGGCGATGTTGAACGACGCACGTGAGTTGGCGCAACTGTGCGGCATCGGCGTGTCGAACGTGCGCAGCTTTTCGTCGCCTCATCCGCACGATTCTTCTCGGCTTGTCGTGGGCTACCGCCTGCACTTGTCGGGGCGATTCGACCGGCTGCCCCTTCGTTCCACCATCAAGGCAGCTCGCCTTGGCGCTCGCAACTATGCCCACACCAACCGCACGGCCAAGGGCACCAGCTTCAAGTCGCACACAAGCGACATGCTTGGGTTCGTCCGCATTGAATCGATCGAGTCCGTCGGCGTCGAGACCACCTACGACATCGAGGTTGCGGGCCACCACAACTTCGTGGCCGAAGGCTTCGTCGTGCACAACAGCGAAGTGGTGTTCCACCGCAACCGTGAGGATCTGGAGAAGCAGGGCATTTTGTTCTGCGACATGGACACCGCGTTGCGCGAGTACCCCGAACTGGTCAAGCAGTACTTCGGCACCATCATCCCTCCCGGCGACAACAAGTTCTCGGCACTCAACACGGCCGTGTGGTCGGGCGGCTCGTTCGTGTACGTGCCGCCGGGCGTCAATTGCGAGATGCCGCTGCAGGCCTACTTCCGCATCAACAGCGAGAACGCCGGCCAGTTCGAGCGCACGCTCATCATCGCCGACGAAGGTAGCCAGGTTCACTACATCGAAGGCTGCTCGGCCCCGGTGTACACCAAGGATTCGCTGCACTCCGCAGTCGTCGAGATCATTGTGAAGCCGTCGGCGCGGGTCACCTACACCACCATCCAGAACTGGTCGCCCAACGTCTACAACCTGGTCACCAAGCGTGCTCGCGTCGAGGCCGAAGGCCACATGGAATGGATCGACGGCAACATCGGCTCCAAGCTCACCATGAAGTACCCCAGCGTGTACTTGGTCGGCCCCAAGGCCACCGGTGAAGTGCTGTCGGTTGCCTACGCGGGCGCCGGGCAGCATCAGGACGCGGGCGCCAAGATGGTGCACGTCGCCCCGGAGACCACCTCCAAGATCGTGTCGAAGTCCATCTCGAAAGACGGTGGCATCACCACCTACCGCGGCCTGGTCCGCGTCGAGGAAGGCGCGTACGGCTGCAAGAGCCACGTGCAGTGCGACGCACTCATCCTCGACGAGCAGTCCACCAGCAAGACGTTCCCGTACATGGAAGTCGGCGAGCGCGACGCGCAGATCGGCCACGAGGCCACGGTCTCCAAGATCGCCGACGAGCAGCTGTTCTACCTGATGTCGCGCGGCCTCTCGCAAGAGCAAGCCATGGGAATGGTCGTCAATGGTTTCATCGAGCCCATCACTCGCACGCTGCCGATGGAGTACGCGGTCGAGTGGAGCCGCCTCATCGAGCTGCAAATGGAAGGCAGCGTCGGCTGACCTCTTCGGGCGAACGACCGCGGCCGACGATTATTGTGGCCGCAACTGGGTCTTTCCAGAACCGTACGTAACGTTCTGGGAAGACCCAGTCGTGCCCGCAACTCATGCTGGCTGGCCGTCAGCACTCGACGAAGTTGACCGCGACCGGCGCGTTGGGCTTGCGGCCCAGGAATGTGATTGCAAGGCCGCCGCGGGCGGTCTCCTTGTACTTCTCGTGCATGTCTCGGCCCGTGTCGCGCATCGTCGCAATTGCCTGATCCAGCGAGACCAGGTGGGTACCGTCGCCGTGCAGCGCCAGGCGGGCCGCGTTGATGGCCTTCATCGAGGCCATCGCGTTGCGTTCGATGCACGGCACCTGCACCAGGCCGCCTATCGGGTCGCACGTCAGGCCAAGATTGTGCTCGAGCGCGATCTCGGCGGCGTTCTCCACCTGCTGCGGGGTGCCGCCCATCACGTGTGCGAGGCCGCCAGCGGCCATTGCGCACGCGGAACCAACTTCACCCTGGCAGCCGACCTCGGCGCCGGAGATGGATGCGTTCATCTTGAACAGCGCTCCGATCGCGCCGGCGGTCAGGAGGAACTCGACGACGCCGTCGTCGTCGGCTCCGGGCACGAACTTGGTGTAGTAGTGCAACACCGCTGGAACGATGCCGGCTGCGCCGTTGGTCGGTGCCGTGACGACTCGCCCTCCAGCGGCGTTCTCTTCGTTGACGGCCAGCGCGAAGAGGTTGACCCAGTCGAGTGTCGCCAGCGGGTCGATGTTGCCGTCGTCGTTCATGAGCGTGCGATGTAACGCGGCAGCGCGGCGCTGCACGTGCAAGCCACCAGGCAGCTCACCCTCGTTGCGGCACCCGCGAGCAACACAATCACGCATCGCTTGCCAGATTTCCAGCAGCTGCTCTCGAATCTCAGCGGTGGTCCGGTGAGTGTGCTCGTTGGCCATCGTGATGTCGCTGATCGACGCATCGTTCGCCGTGCACATCCGCAGTAGTTCGTCGGCCGAGCCGTAGGGGTGGGGAACACTGGACGCCGCCGACGTGATGGGCGCGTCGACCTCGTCGTCATCCACAACGAAGCCGCCACCAATCGAGTAGAACCGGTGCGACAGCAGGAGGGCACCGTCGGCATCGAACGCTTCGAACATCATCCCGTTCGGGTGGGCGGGCAGCGTTTCGTCGGCGTGCATCACGACATCGGTGTCGACGTCGAAGGTCACCGCCCGCTCGCCGAGTAAGCGCAGCGTGCCGGTGGCTGTGATGCCCTCGAGCATGCCCGGAATGTCGTCAGGGTCGATGGTCTGGGGTTGTGCGCCGCCCAGTCCTAAGAGGATCGCCGAGAGTGTGCCGTGGCCGACGCCGGTCGCCGCCAGCGAGCCGTACAGGTGAGTGCGCACGGCAGCGACGCTGGTGAGTCCGTGTTCCGAGGCCACGCGCTCCAGAAATCTGCGAGACGCTCGCATCGGCCCAACCGTGTGCGAGCTGGAGGGTCCGATGCCGATACGGAACAGCTCGAAGACACTGATGGTCATTGTCTCGGAACCTTCGGTCGCATTGTTTTATCCTGGCAGACTGCGGGGCCACCTGCCTGCCAGAATGTCGCCCATGCCGATGCGTCAGGAGTGCAGGAACTTCGAGAGCCGTACTTATCCAAATGGTGAGACGGTTCGAAAGTGCAACCTGGATCTGGCGCCCGAAGCACCGTGGCGGTGCCCGGCCGACTGCGGCAAGTTCGAGCCGCGTATGGACGCCGGCTGGACCTACGGCGCGATGGTGTCGCCGAAGACTCCAGTGGAGCCGCCAGGGTTGGGCGACGGCAGCGCCGCCGCGTTGCTGGACGAGGCGGAGAGCTTCCTCAACGAAGTCGGCCCGCAGGTGATGGCGGAGGTACAGGCCGAGCGGGCGCTGCGCCAGGCCCAAGAACAAAGCGGCTGGAAGCGTTTCCTCCGCCGCCGCAAGCCATAATCCCCGTGCACGTCATCAGCGCCGCGCCGCTACTTCCGCCAACTTGTCGCGGGTGTGACCTCCAAGATTGGTAGGTCAGGGGCGCGACAGGTTCACGATTCCGCAAGCGCGTACGCCAGCATGGCGGGAGGGGGCGTGGGGATTAGTACTACGTGCGTAGTAGAATTTAACGCGTGTTCTCCTCGATATCCGATGCCATCGACGCGGACGCACCCGACCGTGCGCTGCGCCTCGCCGCCGCCGAGCGGGCAGCTGCGATGGCCCTCCCGTCGCCCGAGTTGGAAGTGTGGCGTTACAGCCGCATCGCCGAACTCGACCTTGCCCACTACGCGCCCGCGGCCGTGCGCACCACCGTTACGGGTGCCGAGCAAACTCCGGGCGCCGACGACGCCTTGGTCGCCGAGCTCGTTGCCAGCATGGCTGTGCACGACGTCTTCGACGAGCTGAGCGCCGCCTATCACCGCACCGTGGCCATCAGCGTTCCGGCCGGCAAGGTTCTGGCCGACCCCATCGTGGTCACCCATCACATTGAGGGCAACGGCGTTGCGCTCTACCCGCGCTTGGTCATTCACGCCGGCGCCGACAGCGAATTCACAGTGGTCGAGCGCTTCGAGAGCGCCGACGACACCGAGGCACTCGTGGTGCCCCGCCTGGTCGTGCATGCCTCGCAG
>JANOYI010000515.1:0-10419 GCA_031428795.1 Ilumatobacteraceae bacterium
AGGAGCCAGGACTTGGCTTCGAGGCCGGCAGCGAATCCGGTGAGCGAACCATTTGCGCCGATGACTCGGTGGCAGGGCACGATGATGCTGATCGGGTTACGCCCGTTGGCCGCGCCCACGGCCCGGGACTTGCGAACGTCACCCAACCGCCTGGCTTGCTCGCCGTAGGAGATCGTGACGCCGAAGGGAATCTGGCGCAGCTGCATCCACGCTGATTGCTGGAAGTCCGTGCCGACGGGGTCGAGCGGCAGGTCGAATTCGTGGCGGTCGCCAGCGAAGTACTCGCTCAGTTGGATGATCGCCTCCCGAAGCACCACGGCAGCGGCAGGATCGCCGTCGTCGGCTGTCGGTAGGCGCTCGGGCTCATCCAACTCGTTGGGCCACAACACCGCGCGTAGCCCGCGGGGGCTGGCGATCAGCGTCAGTTCGCCGACTGGAGTCGACATCGTGATGCGCGACAGATCGTCGGTGGCGCCGAGGCCGGGGAGGGTGGATTCGCTGCGGTTCATGATTACTCCTTCACAAGTGTGCCCACAGATGGTGCAGTGCGTACGTACGCCACGGCCGCCAGGCCTCGGCGTATTCAGAAGCACCGCGTGGGGTTGAATCGCCGCCGAGCGACGCCAGCGCGTGCTGCACGCCGAGGTCGGTGGGCAGAAAAACATCGGGGTCGCCGAGGGCTCGCATTGCGACGTAGCCAGCGGTCCACGGGCCGATGCCCTTCACCGCTTGCAGTGCAGCAACGGCTTCCGCCCTGTCGCTGCCCGCATCCAGTACGAGCGACCCATCAGCGATCCTGGCGCAGGCGTCGATCAACGCTGCTCCCCGAGCCCGCGGCATTGAGAAGTCGGTCGGCGAGAGCCCTGCAATTGTTGCGGCTGCGGGGAAGGCGTACGTGACGCCACCGACGGGCTCGGCGAGCGGCTCGCCGTATGCAGCGACGAGGCGGGACGCCAACGTGCGAGCACCGACAACGCTGACCTGCTGACCGAGCACCGCCCGCACGAGTAGCTCGGTTCCGTCGGGGTGGCCGGGTGCTCGCAGACCGGGTCGCTTCTCCACCAGAGGCACCAGCAGCGGGTCGGCGGCGAGGTGGTCGCGAATGGTGGCCGGATCGCAGTCCAAGTCCAGCAGACGACGAGTGCGTTGCACAGCGGCCTGTGCGTCGGCAACGTCGTCCAGCGTCAGCGCACACGACACGGTCGCGCCGCTGACGGTGATCGAGACCACTCCCAGACCACGCGCGAGTCGTAGCGACCGGCGATACGTCGCTCCCTCGACAACCTCCACGCCAGGCACTGCCCGCAACGCGAGAAACGCCAACAGGGCGTCGCCATCGAACGGCTCACGACATGCAAGGCGCACCGTCAACGGACCCCTCACCTGGCTCGGCGACTTCGTCGCCCGCATGTCGGTGGGGCTCGAGGCGTAGACCTCGCGAACCGTGTCATTGAACTGGCGCACGCTCTGGAAGCCTGCGGCGAACGCAACCTCTGTGATCGGCAGCGTGGTGGTCTCGATCAGGATCCGCGCGGTTTGGGCACGCTGTGCACGGGCGAGCGCGAGCGGACCGGAGCCAACTTCCGCAACGAGCAGCCGGTTGACTTGGCGTTCGCTGTAACCCAGTCGGGTTGCCAGGCCGCCGACACCCTCGCGATCAACAAGACCATCCGCGATCAATCGCATTGCACGACCAACGACATCGGCCCGCGAATTCCACTCAGGCGAGCCGGGCGAGGCGTCGGGTCGGCAGCGCTTGCAGGCTCGATAGCCATGAGCCTGTGCCGTCGCTGCGGCACGGAAGAACTCGACGTTCCGCGGCTTCGGCGTGATGGCCGGGCACGAGGGGCGACAGTAGATGCCGGTGGTGCGGACAGCGGTCACGAACCAGCCATCGAACCGCGAGTCGCGGCTCTGAATGGCCCTGTAGCAATGGTCGTGGTCGAGGAGCACTCACACAGTGTGGCCCTTTCGCCCTTCAATGACTAGCGGCTTTCGGACATCACCGCCGACGAAGATCGGAAGCCCTAAAGAACCTCAGCAACATCCACAGAGACGTTCAGCGTCTGCCAACTCGAAGGGCCGATCACCACACCGCGGACGGGCGCGACATCGTCGTAGTCGCGACCCCAGCCGACCGTGACGTGACGCAACGGCGGCATTTGATTGTTGGTGGGGTCGAAGTCGATCCAGCCAAACTGGCCGGCCCATACCGAGCACCAGGCGTGCGACGCATCGACACCTACCAGCCTCGGCTCACCGGGCAAGGGCAGTGTCTCGATGTAGCCGCTCACATACCGGGCTGGCAGACCGACCGAACGCAGCGCCGCGCACGACACGTGAGCGAAGTCTTGGCACACCCCGCGGCGCTCTGCCAGCACTGAGTGCAGCGGCGTGGAGAGGTCGCTGAACGTGGTGTCGAACTGGAACTCGTTGAAGATGCGATGACACAGATGCTGCACCGAAGCGATCACTCCCCTGCCCGAGGTGAACACATCACCGGTCAACTCCCACAGCGCCGGAAGTGGCGGCGTCTGGGTGGTGTGCGCCAGAAACGGCCCGACCTCGGCAGCAATGTCACCCCTGGCACCGGCCGCCGCTGCCGCGACGCCCTCCCATGGTGTGTCGCCTTGGGGCAGCTGGGCCGTATCCAGCCCGACTTCCACACTGGACGTCACGGTGAGAGCGACGTGCGGATGATGGACGGCGAAGTGCACCACGCGATTGCCGAAAGGATCGAGTGATTCCTCCCACTCATCGGCCTGCGGCGTTACCTCGATCTCCGCGCGACGCACGGTCTGCGTCGGCGTGTTGCGGGGCAACAGTCGTGCGACCGTGAAACCATCTGCCATCGCGGTGCCATACAGGTACTCGGTGATGTGCTTCACGCGAAACGTGCGCACGGCCTAGAACCCGCCCATCATCGTCGGGTTCACCGGATCGGCGAACCAGTGCTGGCCAACCGCGGCCGAAAGCGCCAGCAGCGGCCCGCGTACGGCCAGCACATAACTATCCAGCGAGACGCGACGACCGCCGGCCACTTGATCGTCGATACCCGCAATGGCCGCTGCGCTTGCCTTCTGGACCAAGTCCACGCCCTGCGGCCACGCCAGCGCCGCCACGTGCTCGCGGAGGCGGTCGAGTTGGAAGGCCAGCCCGCGGGGGTTGGTGTCGTCACGCAATAGCAGCTCGAGCACCGCATTCAGGTCGACATCGCTGCGGTAACGGCGGCGGTAGGCCACGAGGCTCTCGTTGGCCCCCAGCACGGCTTCTGCCAACGGCTGCAGCGCCATCGGTGCGGAGTCGACGCCCAACGCACCTTCCACTGAGCCGAGCACGGCGAGTGCGCGTTCAAGTCGTCGACCCAAGTCCAAGAAACGCCACGCCGGGCCGCGCACAGTGCTCTCCATCACCAAGCCGGCGAGGGCCGCAAGGTCCACCAGCACCGAATCCAGTTCGTCCGTTGGCGATGCCTCGTCAAGCAATTGACCGTGTGCCCGTGCAAGCCTGCCCAACACTCGACCAGTTGTCGTACTGAGGAATTCACGAACCGAAGAAGCTTCTTGCACCAGAGACGCCAACTGCTTCGCAGCGACGGCCACCGTTGCCTGCAACGACCCGGTGAGGCGGACGTTGAGCGGTAGCTCGGGCGTGGATAACTGCGGTTCGTTTCGAGCGGCCGCCAGCAGCGAGGCAACGCCCGTCGCCCAGCCACCATCGCCCACGGACGTCAGCATCGGATCTTGGTCCAACTGCACTTCGACCACGCGGGCAGTGCGCACGGCAACCTCAGCGCGCTCGGCAGCGCGGCCCAACCAATACAACGCGTCGGCCGCTCGTTTCGGCACCGACGGCCCAAAGTCCACCTGCGGGGGTGCCATGACCGCCACCGGCCGGGGGGCCGTCGTGCCGACAACCCATACGTCCTTGGCCAGCAACGCTGTCGGCAGTTCAGGTGCATCACCTGGGGCCAGCACACGACCGACAGCACCCAGCATGACGGCGTGCCCATCGGGCCCGTTCAACACTTGCAGTCGCAACACGACGCGGCGCGGCTCGAGCGCCGACGCCCCGCGTCCGGTGAAAACTGGCGCCGTCGCAAGCGGCTCCGCCGTTGTCAAATGTTCGAGCTGCAGGCGGTCACCGAGGAGCCGTTCGGCTGCCGCACCGAGGTATGGCCGCAGCTCTGATGCTTCGGCAAGGCCGCTGCCGTATGCGTTCCCAAGAGTCAAGTGTCCGCTGCGTGCACCCCACACGATGCCGGGGACACCACTGCCCCCACCGCTGTGCCCGTGCTCCAACGGGTCGAGCAGCTCGTCTTCGAGGCGGCGATAAACCACGTCGATGGGCTCCAGACCATCCAGCGCTCGCAGCCACAGACGGTTCTCGCGAATCACGAGATCGGCACCCTCCACGAGGTGATAACCGAGTCGGCTGGCGAGATAGCTGTGCTCGACATACGTCGGGTGTGCGGGCCCGGAGGTGAGCACCACGGCACGCGGGCTGGGCCGATCGGCCGGGGCCGACGAAGTGAGCGAGCGACGAAGTCGGTCGGCGTGCGATGCGATGGGTGCGGCGCCTGCGGAACGAAGCCCGTCGGGTAGCAGTCGCGCCAGCACAGCACGGTTGAGCATTGCGTAGCCCAGGCCACTGGGCGCATCAGTGAGGTCGCGCACCACTCGCCAGGATCCATCTGCTGCGCGGGTGACGTCGAGCGCATAATGCATCAGCCATCGCGGCGGCGCAAAGCCAGCGGTGTGCGCACGGAACGACGGCAGCGAGTACAGCAGCGACGCGGGCACCACGCCGTCTCGAACCAGATGCCGCTCGCCAGCGGCGTCGACCAGCAATGCCTCCAGCAACCGCATGCGCTGAATGGCTGCGTTGGAGAGCACCGCGAACTCGGCGGCATCGAGGACGTATGGCAGCGGGTCGAGACGCCACGGCCGGCTCTCTACGCGAGCGGCAAACGGGACGCCATGACGATCGGTGCCACGATCAAAGGCCAGCTCGTGCACCAGGTGTCCAGCGCCCTCAGCGTCGAGCAGTCGATCAGCATCGCGTTGGCGGTCGTGGAGCGCGGATGGTTCCATTGACCCGACTGCGTGTGTGGCTATCGACCACGTCGCTCGCGCCGCGCCAGCCGAATCAAATGCTTCGTCGTAGATGCTGGACAACGCAGTCACGGCGTCGTAGCCAGAGTCCGTTGATGAGGTCATGGAGCACCGCTGACGAAAGTCTCGTACACGCGTCGATTGAGCTCGGCCAGCGCGGCCTGTACGCGGTCCATCGCAGCATCCAGCGCCACGCCATCGTTGGCCTGCGCCGGCAATGTCGCCAGCAGCGCCTCGAGCGCGTCGACCGCTGGCAACGTGTCGTGCGGCCGCGGCAAACGTGAGAGCGCCGACCGCATCCGCTGCACGCACCCGGCGACTGACCGAGGGAACGTCTTGTCGAACAGCAGGAAGGAGACCACAGACGCGCCCTCGATGGGGCCACGCTGCGAGCGCTGGTACATCTGCATGGCGGTGACGCTCTTCAGCACTCCCATCCACTGCACCTCGTCGAAGTCGTCACGTGTCTCGGCAGCCGACAGCAACGACGCGGCCCGCACTCCCAATACACGCGTCGTCATGTCGGCGCGTTCCACCATTTGGCCAAGCCGCCACAACTCATACGCTTGGTCGCGACGCATCATTCCTGACAGCACGCCGTCAAGCCGCTGACAGTCGGTCATCACCCTTCCCAGGTAGCGCGAACGGCTACGCCGGTCGACACCAGACTCCGTGTCGCGACTGGTGAACAGGTACAGATCGTTGACCGCTTGCCATGCCTCGCGGGGCAACACTTCACGGGTCGTCCGCAGGTTCTCGCGAGCGGCTGCGACGCTGGCGACCACACTGCCGCCGTTGGATGGGTCGGCCACCAGGAAGCGCACGATGTCGCTCTCCCGTACCCGGGCATGGCCGGCGTCGTACTCGTCACGGCTGCCAGCAACGGCCAACAACGGTTCCCACGACGATGCAACACCGCGAGGAAGGTCGAGGATCAGATCGGTGAAACTGCGCACCGCCCGAGCCGTGTCCTCCGCACGTTCCATATAGCGCGCCCCCCAGTAGAGGTTGTCGGCGACGCGGGACAGCAGCATCAGGCCTCCACGATCCAGGTGTCTTTGCTGCCGCCACCCTGTGACGAGTTGACGATGAGAGAACCCTTGCGCAGTGCCACACGTGTCAGTCCGCCCGCCGAGACGTAGCTGGTGGCGCCGCTGAGAATGAAGGGCCGCAGGTCCACGTGGCGCGGTTCGAGCACACCGTCGCACAGCGTCGGCACAGTGCTGAGCGCCAGCGTCGGTTGGGCAACCCAGTTGCGCGGGTCAGCTTCGATGCGCGCGATCGCTTCGTCCAACTCCGTGCGGCTCGCACGATTGCCGATCAGCAATCCGTAGCCACCACTCTCGTTCGCCGGCTTGACCACCAGCTCGTCGATGTGTTCGATCACGTATTTGCGCTCGTCGTCGTACACGCAGCGGTAGGTCGGCACGTTGGGCAGCAGCGGCTCCTCTTGCAGGTAGTAGCGGATGAAGTCGGGCACCCAGGCGTACACGACCTTGTCATCGGCCACGCCGGCGCCCGGGGCATTCGCGATTGCGACGTTTCCGGCGCGCCACGCACGCATCAAACCCGGCACACCCAGCGTGCTGTCCTTGCGGAACACCTCCGGGTCGATGAACAGATCGTCGACACGGCGATAGATCACGTGGGCGCGCTCGAGCCCGTCGATGGTGCGCATGTAGACACACTCGTCGTCGCCGACAACGAGGTCGATGCCTTCCACCAGCGCGGCACCGATGCGCTGTGCAAGGAACGAGTGCTCGAAGTACGCGCTGTTGTAGATGCCAGGCGTGAGCACGGCAATGGTCGGCTCGCTGACTCCGTCGGGTGCGATGGACGTCAGCATCCGGTTGAGCTCATCGGTGTACGCGTCGACCGGCAGGATGCTCTGCTTGGCGAACAGGTCGGCGAAGGCCCGCTTGGAGATGGCCCGGTTCTCCAGCATGTAGCTGACGCCACTGGGCACGCGCAGATTGTCTTCCAGTACGTACATCGTGCCGTCGCCGTCGCGCACCAGATCGCTGCCGCTGATGTGGGCCCACACCCCGAACTTCGGGTTGGCGCCCACACATTCCTGTCGGAAGTTCACCGAGTGCGCCAACAGCTCGGCGGGAAACACCCCATCGCGGATCACGCGCTGCTCGTGGTACACGTCGTCGATGAACATGTTGATCGCTCGCAAACGCTGCGCGAGACCCTGCTCGATCAGCCGCCACTCGTCGGCGGCGATGACTCGCGGCACCACATCGAAAGGCCACGCTCGGTCGATACCGCGGCCATCGGAGTACACCGTGAACGTGATGCCCATGCCGACAATGTCCAGCTCAGCGAGGTCCTGGCGCTGCTGCAACTCTGCCAGTCCGAGGCCTTTCAACTGCTGCACCAACTCGCTGGACGCAGCACGCGGGCTGCCGTCAGCTTCGAGAAGTTCGTCCCAAAGGGCCGCTGAGGTACGCAGTTCGGCCATGCTCATGCACCCACCGTGTCAACCAGGCAGTTCCGCAACATCACGCGACTATGACACGTTCGTGAACCCCAACGGGAAGTTCCGGGCAGCGTCGACACGGTTAGCGTGGTGGTCGTGATGAATGATGCGAAGTTCGAGGCCCGCCGAGCCCTTGGCCTGCTGGACCTCACAGAGTTGGGCGATCAGGCCACCGAAGCGGACGTCCGGGCGTTGTGCGCGAGGGCAGTCGGCCCGCACGGGTCAGTCGCCGCCGTGTGCGTGTGGCCGCGCCACGTCGCTCTGGCCGCAACGCTTCTGCAGGGCACCAACGTGCGGGTCGCAACGGTCGTCAACTTTCCTGCAGGGCTGGACGACATCGACGACGTGGTCGAGCTCGCTCGGACCGCACAGGCGGACGGAGCGGACGAGATCGACCTCGTGTTGCCGTACCGGGCGCTGCTGGCGGGCGACCGCACGCGTCCGGCCTTGATGGTGACGGCCGTGCGGCAAGTCGTCACCTCTGGCTCTGGCAAGACGTTGAAGGTCATTCTCGAGACGGGCGAGTTGGTTGATCCGTCGATCATTCGCAACGCCGCCGACATCGCGATTCGCAACGGCGCCGACTTCATCAAGACCTCCACCGGTAAGACGCCGGTGAGCGCCACCCTCGCCGCCACCGGCGTGATGCTGCAGGCGATTCACGACCTTGACTCAGCCGTTGGTCTCAAGCCGAGCGGCGGCATTCGCACCCTTGCGGAGGCAACCGCCCACCTGGCCCAGGCCGACAAGACCATGGGCTCGGCGTGGGCCGGCCCGGCGACATTCCGTTTCGGCGCCAGCGGCCTCCTGACCGCATTGGAAGCAGTCCTCGATGGCGACGCAACGATGCGGACTGCCGTGACCAGGACAGAGACCTACTGATGATTCCGCAGGAGATCATTCGAGCCAAACGTGACGGCCAAGTGCTGAGCGAGAGCGACATCACTGGCTTCATCGGCGGCCTGGTGAACGGTGCAGTCACCGATGGGCAGGCGGCCGCGTTTGCTATGGCCGTCTACTTCCAGGGCATGAACATCACCGAGCGGGTGGCACTGACGAAGGCCATGCGAGACAGCGGCACCGTGCTGAACTGGGACCTCCCTGGTCCGGTCCTCGACAAGCATTCCACCGGTGGCGTTGGCGACACGGTGAGCCTGATGCTGGCGCCGATGGTCGCTGCGTGCGGTGGCTACGTGCCGATGATCTCCGGGCGCGGGCTGGGCCACACCGGCGGCACGTTTGACAAGATGGAGTCGATCCCGGGCTACACGGCTGCCCCGACGCTGCCCAAGTTCCGCTCGGTCGTGGGCAAGATCGGTTGTGCCATCATCGGCCAGACGCCCGACCTCGCACCGGCCGACAAGCGGCTCTACGGCATCCGCGACGTCACAGCCACCGTGGAGTCCATCGGGCTGATAACCGCCTCGATTCTCTCGAAGAAACTCGCCGCCGGCCTTCAGGGGCTGGCGATGGACGTCAAGATGGGCAACGGCGCGTTCATGCCCACGCTGCCCGCAGCCCGCGAACTCGCGCGCAGCATCGTGGAGGTCGCCTCCGGCGCTGGCCTTCCGACCACCGCGCTGATCACGGATATGAACCGCCCGCTGGCCGATGCCGCTGGTAACGCGCTCGAGGTTGCCTACGCAATCGACTATCTCACTGGCGCCCGCCGCGAGCCGCGTATGCACGAGATCGCACTAGCGCTGTGCACCGAAATGCTGCTACACGGCAAGCTCGCCCGCACCCCGAAGTCAGCCCGCGCAAAATTGCAGGCCGCTCTCGATTCGGGTGCAGCGGCTGAGAAGTTCGGACAGATGGTCGGCGCGCTTGGCGGGCCCAAGAAGCTCGTAGAGCAGCCGTGGAAGCACCTCGAACGCGCGGCGCTAGAAGCGGCGATCGCGCCTGCGCGCGCAGGCACCGTTGGCCACATCGATACGCGCGCCATCGGAATGGTGGTGGTTGCACTCGGCGGCGGTCGCACCCGCCCGCACGACCCCGTCGATCACGCCGTAGGCGTGACGGAATTGGCGGGTCTCGGCGACACCGTGGGTGCAGATCGTCCGCTGGCCATCGTGCACGCACGCACACAGGCCCAGGTCGACCAGGCGACCGTGCTGCTACAGGCCGCATACAGAGTCGGCGGCAAGCAGACCAGGTCCAACGACCCAGTCCTCGACCGCATCACCATCTGACCCGAACACGTCAGACGCCAGGCGTTCGTGCACTTCCGCTCGGCGGGCAAAAGCGCTCAGACGCATCTGTTATTGGGCGGTTTGCGGTTCTTTGGGGAGGCCCAGCACGCGTTCGCCGACGATGTTGCGCTGGATCTGGCTGGTGCCGCCCCAGATGGTTTCGCTTCGGCTGAAGAAGAAGGCACTCATCATCGGGCTGACCGGGTAGCCGTCGCGGGCCTTGTCGCGCGACGTGCCCGGCCATGAGCCGGCCGCAGAGTTGGTGTCGACCAACATTGACGACGCACCCTTGATGTCGAGCGCCAGCTCCATTGCCGCCTTGTGCATCTCGGTCCAGAACATCTTGTTGGTAGCGCCCAGTGCCGCCATCGAGGGGTCCTTCACGCCGGCCAGCGTGTTGGCCAGTGACCGCAGACCGTTGATGCGCAGGATCTGAATCTTGGTGTAGTACTCCATCAGCCGCTGGCGGATGCCCGCCTCGTGAATAGCGCCGTTGGCGGTGGCGTCGGCCACCATCAACTTGTACTCCTCCTCGAAGCGGCGGTAACCAGTGGTGGCGCTCATGCCGCGCTCAAAAGCGAGCGTGCTGTTGGCCACCTTCCACCCGTTGTTGACGCCGCCGACGACG
>JANOYI010000516.1:0-4665 GCA_031428795.1 Ilumatobacteraceae bacterium
GATTCGGCATCGCCGATTGACAGCTCACCATGGCCGACGAGGCCGAGGAAGTACGTCTTGCCGAGGCGCGAGCCCTGCGACTCCCAGGTGCTGATGCCCGTTCGCATTGTTTCGATGCCGTCGACGTCGCCGCGCTGCAGGCGACTCCAGCCGAGCAGCACGTCGGCCCAGCCCATCCAGAACGGAAAGCCATGAGCCTCCGCGTGCTCTCGACCTTCAGCAGCACGGGCCTCCGTCAGGGACGCGTCGCCCTCAAACTGGCAGAGCCAGGTGTCGAAGCACAGCGCCAGCCCCACGGTGAACGGGTGGGCCAATCGTCGGGCGGCGGCGATCGCCTCGTCGCTGTGACGACGCGCCTGCTCGGGGTTCCCCATCAACCATTGCATCCATCCGGCATACGAACGACAGGTGATGATGGGGTCGACCACATCGCCGAGATCGACGAGGTACGCACCAGGCCGGTTGGCATCCGGCGCGTTCAACGCCTTCTCGAGGTACGCGAACGACTCGGCGTGATTGTGCCCGCGGTAGACGCGAGTGCTGCCGAGGGACCGGTTGGCACCCACGGCAAGTGCGGCGAGATGCGGGTCAGCTCTGGAGAGCGCTGCGAGTCGCTGGGCGAGCTCTTCGGCCATGTCGTACTCCGCTCGCAGCAGCACGGTGCGGAACAGTCCGTAAAGAGCGGGGTACACCTGGGCAACGTCGTCGAGCGCATCACAGAGTTCCTGCGCGCGCGAGTACACCTCGCCTGCCTCCGCCGAGCCGTATCCCGTCGTGGCGGTGACCGGCACCCCGAGCTTCACGAGCACCGCTATCTCGCGCTTGTCGCGTTCCGGGCCCTCGGGAAACTCCAACACCAACTGGAGCGCGTGACGAAGGTGGATCAGGGCTTCGTCGTGTGCCGAGATCGCGATCGCCCGGTCGCCTGCGCGCAGGAGGTAGTCGACTGCGCGAGCGTCGTTGCCGCCGAGTTCAAAGTGGTGCGCCACCGTCTCGGGATGGGTGATCGTTCGTTCCGAGAAACCGGCCTCCATGAATCGGGCGGCGGCTGCATGGATCTGACGACGGGTCGACTTCAACATCGACTCGTAGACCACCTCCTGCTGGAGCGCATGCTTGAAGGCGTAGGCCGATTGGCTGCCCTCGCCACGGCGGATGAGCAGACCGGTGCGCAACAACTCGGCCGCGTAGTTGTTGAACTCGATTCGGTCGAGACCCGAAACTTCGTAGAGCAAGGTTTCGGATGCCTCGCGACCGAGTACTGACAGCGTGCGGATCACCTCGGCTTCTGGGCCAAGGGTGTCGATCCGAGCCATCAACGAATCCCGCAAGGTCGCCGGGACGCTGATCTCCGAGTTGGCCGAGTCGTTGTCGACGAGCAGCTGCGTCAACTCTTCGGCGAACAGTGGGATGCCCTCGGTGCGCTGGGAGACCTTCTCGTCCAGCGCCTCGCCCAGTCCGTCGTCGCCGGCGATCGACCTGATGATCGATCGGATGTCCTCGGGCTTCAGGCGATCGATCGCGATGCGTTGGTGATGCGGTACGGCTGGGATGTCGGGTGAGAAATCCGAACGATGCGTGACGAGCGTCATCACATCGCTGCGATGGTTCGGCCCGATGAAGCGTTCGGCGAATTCGGCGCTCGTGGCATCGATCCACTGCAGATCCTCGATGACCATGAGCACCGGTTGTCGCATGGCTCGATCGGAGACCAGGCGCGCTATCACATCGAGCGTGTGCTGGCGAATGAAGTCGGCGGACCCGGCGACCGCTTGATAGGGCGCGACCAGCGGTATGCCGAGCAGTTCTGCCACGACCGGCACGGCAAGGCTGCGCAGTGTGCCACTCCCGTCGGCGAGATGCTCGACACCCTCGATGCTGAGGTCCCCTGTCGTGGCGACGACATAGCGACGGAACTGCTCGGTCGGCGGGTGCAGGCTGCTCGACTTGTGCAGTGCCGAGCACCTGAGCTCGATCTCGATACCACCGTCAGCACGAACTCGGTTCACGAGTTCGCGTACGAGGCGTGACTTGCCGATACCAGGCTCCCCAGACATCCACACGACCTGACCGTCGCCCATTTGTGTGCGTCGCCAGGCAGCGACGAGCGTGTCGATCTCGCCAGCACGACCGACGAGCGGAGTGAGACGCTGCTTGGCTGCGGCGACGTCCAACCGCGTGCCAGCGCCAGTGGCGATCACTGCCCGGTAGAGCTGAACAGATCCGTCGATCCCCTTCAGCTCGTGAGGACCAAGCGGTGCGAATTCGATGTACCCCTCGCATGCTCGTTTCACCTCCTCACTCACTGCCACCTGGCCCGGTGCCGCGGCCGATTGGACGCGTGCTGCGATGTTGGGGGTTTCGCCGACGACGTCGCGTTGCTGACGCTGGCTCCCTGCACCCATGTCGGCGACGACCGTGATGCCACTGTGCACCCCGACACGCACGGCGAGGTTCGGTGAGTCGACAGCCTTCTGGTCGATGCCCTTCACGATGGCGAGGCCGGCACGTACAGCCCGGACGGACGCTTGCTCGTCGGCGATTGGATAGCCGAAGTAGGCAAGCACGCCGTCACCCATGAAGTGAGCCACGTACCCACCGTGCTCCTCGATGGCGTGGGTACACACCTCCTGATAGACGAGCACCAGCTGCTGCAATTCTTCAGGATCGAGCCGGGAGGACAGCGCTGTCGACCCGACGAGGTCACAGAACATCACCGTCAAGTACCGACGTTCGCCGGGCGCGCTGGCCTGCAGCGGTGCACGAACTTCGACCGGCGCAGTCGGTTGCTCCGTCCCGGTTTGTTCGCTCGGTGCGCGCGGCGTACCGCACTCCTCACAAAACCGAGGTGCATTCACGTTGTGCGCGCCGCACGAGCCACAGCCCCAGCCCAGCCCGTCGCCGCACGAGCCACAGAACTTTGCGCTCTGCTCACACTCGTGCCCGCACCTGGGGCATCTCATCGGCGATGTCCGGTCGAATCGAATGCGTGCCGCATCATGTCGTTTGCAGGCACCACATCTCCCGTTCGTCCCTGAGCTTCCCCGGTGACCGGACACGTCGATGACGCGGCCACGTTCGCCTGGGGTTGATGGTAGACGGTCTCCCGTTCGATGGCGAATGTAGTCCAGCGCCGACTCACAAGCGCGAGAGCGCGAGAGCACGAGAGCCGGGCGAATGCAGGGCGCTGCTGCGCGCGAACGCTACACACAGCATCACGGCGACCGTCGACGGCGTGAAGGTCGGCTTCATCGGCATGACTCTCGAGGACACCCCGGTGCTCGTGGCGACCGCATCAGCAACGTCAGGCTCAACGGTGTGCCGTTGAACCCCGCCGCCAACTACCAGGTCACGCTGAACACCTTCCTGGCCGACGGCGGCGACGCGTTCACGGTCTTCACGCAAGGCACCAACCGCATCGGCGGTGGCGACGACCTGGCCGCATTCGCCACGTACCTTGGCGTGAACTCACCAGTCTCAGCGCCAACAGACGACCGCATCAACGGCATCTAGCGCTACAGCAGTTCACCAACTCAGTCAACCGTCGTCGAACTCCCCTTCGGCGCGCACGTTGGCGGAACGCCTCGTCCAGTCGAAGTGAACCCCGGCGTAGCACTATCAAGACATCGGCAAGTGCCGGTGCATTGGCTCAACCCGGCCCCGCATGCGACCGATATACGGGGTAATCGCGTGCCATCGATGGCACCAAAAATAGGGAGATCGGTCCGATGAAAAAGACCATAATTGGGGTGTTTCTGCTGCTCTTGGCGGCGCTCCCGGGGGTCGCGGTGGCTGGCAAGGGAGGCAACGGCGGTTCGGGTGGCGGCGCCCCCGCAACCGGTGTGATCACCGTCGCCGACGCCGAACACGCTGGCACGACGACCGCCACGGTGAACCCGGGTGGGGAGAACGTCTACGTCTTCGTGCAGTGCTACAAGCCCGACTTCGGCGGTGAGTACGTGTTTGCCGCATATTACCCTGCCGATGCCAACAACCAGGCGCTAGTCGGCCCCCTGTGGTCGACGTTGTGGCTCGAAGGTGACGCGTCGTGCCAGGCCCAAGAGGGCTATTTCACCCGCAACGGCTTTGGCAAGTGGGTTGTCGCTGCAACGACGACGTTCCGGGTCACCGACACGTCGCCCGGCTGAGAACCGACCCGTCGGTCAGCCCGACGGGACCTCGACAGGCTGCCCTTGGGGGCCCTGCCCGGATGCAACCAGGCTCTGGTCCGCACCGGCACCCTCGCAGGGCTGTCGGTCATCCGGCGACATAGTGCCGATCTCGCAGACGACCCCGCCGCCGTCATCGCGGACGGTGACCGCGGACATCGTCACGTTGCCATCGTTCGTGACGTACCAGACCCCTTCCTCGAGCGTGAGCGCAAGCGACGGGTTCTGAGGCAGCTCGATGACGCCGCCATCGCCCGGCACGGTTGACTCCGTCTCGTCGTCGTTCTGGGTGGCGTCGTAGACGAAGTACCCGGCGCCCGCCAAGAGGAGGGCGAGAACCGCTACGACCACCCACACCCACGTTGGCCTCCCTGCCCGCGATCTCCCCGCAGTGATCTGATCGTTTTGATCGTTCATCTCGTTCTGATCGTTCATCTCGTTCATCCGTCTTCCCTTTCGGAATCGTCGCGAACCCTCTGGACGCGGGTCTGGCGGC
>JANOYI010000517.1:0-5295 GCA_031428795.1 Ilumatobacteraceae bacterium
CCACAGATGGCGGCAGCACGCATGACCGACGTGCCTTCCTCGACCATCACTTCGCGACCATCGATGGTCAACGCCACGGTCGGCAGGCCACCCTCTCGCGAACGATTTGCCGGAGGGGTCCCCATGTCGTGTTCATGAAGAGCGTGCTCGAGTTGCGCGAGTTCTTGGAGCGCTTCATCGCCGAAGAACGAAAGGCTCAGTGTCATGAGAGAGCTCCAGCCGGGCTGTCGATGAAGTGGGCAATGGCACTGCGCACCGGCAACGGCGTGAAGCCACCCATCGCACACAGCGATGCGTCGGCCATCACCTCGCAGAGATCCATCAGCACCGTCATGTTCTCGTCGCGGCGCTCGCCGGCGATGATCTTGTCGATCAGCTCCACGCCGCGGGTACTGCCGATGCGACACGGGGTGCACTTGCCGCAGGATTCGATGGCGCAGAACTCCATCGCGAAGCGGGCCATGCCGAGCATGTCGACCGTGTCGTCGAACACGACCATGCTGCCGTGACCCAGTAGCGCGCCGGCTGCGGCGAATGCCTCGTAGTCGATGGGAAGGTCGAATTGGTCGGGCGCGAGATACGCGCCAAGTGGACCGCCGACTTGCACTGCCCGCACCGGACGACCGCTCGCGGAACCGCCGCCGAACTGCTCGACCAGTTGACGAACGGTGATGCCGAAGGCCGCCTCGAAGATTCCGCCGTGCGCCACATTGCCGGCGACCTGCACGACTTGCGTGCCACGACTACGACCATGGCCAAGTGCTGCATACGCGGCTGCACCGTCGGCGAGGATCGTGGGGATGGCAGCAAGGCTGAGCACGTTGTTGATGACTGTCGGCTTGCCCCACAGTCCTTGGATGGCGGGCAGCGGCGGCTTGGAGCGCACGATGCCACGCTTGCCCTCGATGCTCTCCATCAACGCTGTCTCTTCGCCACAGATGTAGGCGCCAGCGCCGACTCGAACGTGCAGCCGGAACTGGAAGTCCGAGCCCAACACGCCTGACATGGTGCCGGTGCCCGTCAGCCAACCGCGGTCCTCGCACGTCGCGATTGCGGAACGGATCGCCTCAATGGCGTCGGGGTATTCGCTGCGGATGTAGATGTAGCCGTCGCTGGCGCCGGTCGCCCAACCGGCGATGACCATGCCCTCGATGAGTAGGAAGGGATCGCCCTCCATCAGCATTCGGTCGGCGAAGCTGCCGCTGTCGCCTTCGTCGGCGTTGCACACGATGTACTTCTGCGGGCTTGGCGTGCTGAGCACGGTGCGCAGCTTGATGCCGGTCGGGAACGCAGCGCCACCGCGACCGCGCAGGCCGCTCTCGGTGACCTCGGTGACCACGTCGGCTGGCTTCATCGCCAATGCTGTGCGGAGCCCGATCATGCCACCGTGCGCCTCGTAATCGCCGGCGTCGCGCGGGTCGATGACGCCAACGCGTGCGTACGTCACCCGTTGCTGCGCAAGCATCCATGGCAGTGACTCGGTGAGCCCAAGTCGTAGCGGATGGTCGCCAGCATTCGCGAGGCCGGCAGCGAGCAGACCGGGCACGTCGTCAGCGGTGACGGGGCCATACGCGACACGGCCCTCATGTGTTGCAACTTCAACCAAGGGCTCGAGCCACATCATGCCGCGTGAGCCGTTGCGCACGACTCGTACACCAGGGTGGGCGGCAAGGGCAGCCGCGACTTCATCAGCACCAGCAGCACGCGCGGCGGCATCGCGGGGCACGAACACCGTGACACCCTCGGCGTTGCCGACAGGCACCGAAACGGGAGCTAACTCACGGCGTACGGCCTTGCCGATGATCGTCTCGATCATTCCCTCGTCGACGCCGGTGAACATGCGGCCGCCAGTTGCAACTGCGGGCCCCTGCGCGCACAAACCAAGGCAGAAAACTTCTTCGATCTCGACTGCCATCGTGGCACCCAGCTCGAGTGCTCTCAGCTCGGTGGCCCTGCCGCCGCGGGAAATGCAGGCCTCAGCCCGGCACACCTGCACGATGGGCCCCTTCGGCGCCACAGTGCGGAAGTCCTTGTAGAACGTGATGACGCCGTAGACCTCAGCCGTGGACAGGTTGAACGTGTCGGCCAGCACCGGGATGTAGGCCTTGTCGATGTACCCCGCGACGTGCTGCACCGCATGGAGTGCGGGCAGTAGCCCGCCAGCCCAGTCGGCGTGCGCGCGGATGGCCTCCAGTACGGCCGGATCCGAGGAATGGTGGGTGACATCGTTGGCACTCAAGGCTTCCCATCGTAGGCCAACGGGCGTGCGCGTGCGACCCCTCTCGCCGCCATTTCCAGTACGACTGTCTCAGGAATTCCGCGAGCGCTGGCCCGGTTGGCGCGGTCGATCGCTGAATTGGCGGCCGTCGGCGTAGCCAGGGTTGGTGTCCGGGCGGCCGCTGCGCCGGGCCCAACGCCAGGTCAGCGAGATCCGCGGATTCGCCGTCTCGAAGGCAGGGACGCCATGCAGCCAGTCCGCCTGACAGCGGCCGCCCATCACCAGCAGGTCGCCCTCCCCCGGCATCAGAACCAGATCGTTCGGGTCCTGACCAGGCGGAACCCGATTGACGAGCGAGTCGGCCCACGCACCGCGCTCGCGAATGACGAACGGGCGTCGCTGACCCAGCACCACGATTGCGATCAGCGTGTCGTCGAGCCAGCGCATCTCACGGTCGCTGTGCAGTCCCTGGAAGTCCTCGCCCGTCCGATACAGGATTGCGGCGACGCCGTCGATTGGCTGGCGATACGTCGCGCGCAGGTGCATGTCCGCTTGGTGCAGCAGCGGCCGACTGCTCGAACGCAGGCCCGCCGACAGCCGGCGTTCTGGCACGTACTTGTCGTATCGCAGTGTTTCGTTCTGCTGCCACGTTGTCTCGCTGTGCAGCGCTGCCATCGCCTCGTCAGCGTTGCGCACGAACCCCGCAACCAGCTCGACCCACGAGCCCTCGCCAAGTGCCGTCCGCACCGCCGGCGCCCGCCGATCGATGGTGAGTGCGTCGAGCGGCGAATCAGTCACGACCTCAGTATCGCAAAGCACAGGCCCGAGGGTTACGACCGCGCCGCACGTCCTTGTTGTCACCCTCGGACGTTGTGTGGCGCAGCGGAACTCAAGGCGACTCGTCAGTCTGTCGATAGCTGTCCGTATGGACCTGACCGCACCTCGCCCATGGTGGCCCCTTGGCGACCTGGGTCAGATGCGCGAGGCCTTGCAGTACTGGATCGCCAACAACTGGGACACCTCCATCACCGTCGGAGCATGGTGGGATCGCCTGGCAGAGGCAGGGTTGGCCGTGCCCACCTGGAATCGCAGTCACGGCGGCCTGGCCGCGACCGCGCAGGTGCAACAGTTAGTCGAGGAAGAGTTGGCGGTAGCCGGAGCGATCGCTCCCCCGTTGGCCGGAGTAGGCGTCCGTCTGGTGGGTCCGATCCTGCGTCAATTCGCCTCCCCGGAACAGGCCGCCGAATTGCTGCCCGCAATGCTCACCGGCCAGAGCCTGTGGACCGTGTTGCTGAACGAACCAGGCAGCAACGACCCGAAGGAAACCTGCTGCACCGCCACCTTCGATTGGAAGTACGTCACCATCAACGGTGTGAAGACCTGCGAACACGACGGCGCGACGCACGCGCTGGTGCTGGCTCGCAGCACGGACCTTCCCGCTCGCAAAGGGCTCACCTGTCTGCTCCTCGACCTCGCCGACGACGGCATCACCTCGGAGCCTGGCATCGTCCGCTTCGAGGGCGCCCGATTCACGCATGAGCGAGTTCTCGGTGAACGCGACAACGGCTGGGCCGTCGTCACCACCGTCCTGTCCTACCTTGAACGAAGCCTGGCGGGACGCATCCAGCGCGGACTGGTCAACGTCGAACCCGGAGTGGTCGCAGGCAATCTCGATCGAACAATCGCCGACGTGCTCGGCGACCGTCAGCAGTTGGCACCACCGGCGGTCGACCGCCGCGCCCGTTGACTCAGGTTGGTTGCGCTGCTGCCTCGCGGGCCTCGCGGTTGGTGACGCCCTCTGCACGAGCGGACTCCAACCGCTCGGTGGTCAGCACGCGACGCCCGACGACGAACAACACGGCGTAGATCGCACCGTCGACCCAGAACACGGTGCGGAGCGCTGTGGTGTGGCTGACGAACTTCTCGGCCATCACTACGGTGACACCGCCGAGCAACGCGCCGATGGGCATCATGCCCCAGGCGAAGAACCGATAGACGCTGTTCACCCGGCCGAGCAGGTGCAGCGGGATGATGGTCTGGCGCAGGCTGACGGTGATCACGTTCCACGTCGAGCCGAGCAGCGTGCCGATCGCGAACAGCAGTCCGGTCAGCGGCCACCACGAGGTGAACCCGACGCCCGCCTGTACCACGGCACTCGACCCGAGCGTGAGCGCGAGGCATGTGCCGCTGCCCAGCTTGCGCGACAACCACGGTGCCGAATACCCACCAGCTATCGCGCCGAGCGCAAAGCCGAAACCCATGATCGTGAAAGTCTTCGGGCTCACTTCCAGCACGTCCTGCGCGAACAGCACCAGCAACCCTGCGCTCATCGCGCTGGCCATGTTCATAAGGCCGAGGATGATCGCCATCGATCGCAGCAGGTGGTGTCCCCACAGCCAGCGCACGCCTTCCTTGAGCTCTTCGCGCCACGTGGGCCTCGGCTCGTCGAGGGCCTGCAGGGGATGCTCCGCCCGGAAGGTGCCAGGGATCAGCCACACCAGCACAGCGGCCACGAGGAACGTCGCGGAGTCGACCAAGAACGGCAGCGAGAACGACGCCAACAGCAGTAGTGAGCCGATCGGCGGGCCGATGAAGGTGTTGGCTGCTGACTCGATACTCCACATACGGCCGTTCGCACGCTCGAGGTGCTCTGGCTGGACGATTGAGGGCATGAACGTCTGCCCGCAGTTGTCGCGCAGCACCTCTGCACAGCCGAGCAGCATTGTGGCCAAGAGCAGCAGCAGGTACAGCCCCGTCCGTGTGCCGATGACATCCTTCACGTCCTCCGGCGCCGGCAGCGAGCCCTGCTCGGCGAGCACGGCGAATGCAATGAGCAGCGTGAACACGGCGCGCAGCCCGTCCATCGCCACCATGGCTTTGCGACGGTCCAGGCGGTCGGTCATCACACCCGCAGGCAATGTGAACACCAGCCACGGAAGGCGCTGAACCGCCGCCACGAGGGCGACCAGAACCGGGTTGCGGGTGATGGCAGTCGCCAACCACGGGTAGGCGATGGCCGACATGCCGTCGCCGATGTTGCTGAATGCCGTCGCGGCGTACAGCTTGCGATAGCTGCC
>JANOYI010000518.1:0-2138 GCA_031428795.1 Ilumatobacteraceae bacterium
ATCGGTGCCTATCGTCGTGGTGTCGCGACATCTCGATGATCGCCGAGTCCCTAACTGTCAGACTGGTGGTTGCCACTCATTGTGAGTTAAATCATTGAGGGCAGAGGGAAGTGCAACGATGACCGTAGTGACTGCAGATGAGACAGAGGTGCGCCGTGCGCGGCGTTCGTGGCCAGCGCAGTACAAGCTGGATCTCCTCGATGAGATCGAGCGTGCGAAGCTGACCGGTGAGTCCGGGGCGGTGGGTGAGATCTGCCGGCGTGAAGGCTTGTACTCGTCGTTGATCTCGGAGTGGCGCAGCCAGCGCGACCAGGGCGCGCTTGAAGGGCTCCGGAACCGGCCGGTGGGTCGTCGACCCGCGGATCCGACTCGGGCCGAGCTTGCCCGGCTTCGTGAGCGTGTCGGCGAGTTGGAAGCGTCGCTGGCGACTGCGCAGGAGTTGATCGCAGCGCAGGGAAAAGTGTCAGCGCTCTTGCAGCAACTGTCCCGCAAGAGCGCCGAGTCGAACACGATCAAATGGTGAGCGCAGCGATCGAGTTGTGGAAGCCACGCATTGGTGTGCTGGCTGCGTGTCGGGCGTTCGGAGTGGTGCCACGCACGTGGCGGCATCGACGCCAGCTCGCGGCTGGTGACGTGCCGGTGCGGGCATCGCGGGCCAAGCCTGCCGGATCCCGGGTCGCGCATCCAGCTCGTCTCAGCGACACCGAACGCGACGAGGTCGCAGCGGTGCTGTGCGAACCACGTTTTTGTGATCTCGCCCCCGCACAGGTGTACGCGACGCTGCTCGACGAACACCGGTATTTGTGCTCGGAACGCCAGATGTATCGGATCCTGCACGAACGTGACCTTGTCACCGAACGCCGCCGCGGTCACATCCGACGCGCACACACCGTGCCCGAACTCCACGCCACCGGACCAGATCAGGTGTGGTCATGGGATATCAGCCGTCTCGCCGGGCCGGGAATGCGCGTCTGGTTCTTCTTGTACGTGATCCTCGACATCTTCTCCCGCAAGATCGTCGGCTGGAGCATCGACACCGCCGAGTCCGACACGATGGCGCACCGGCTGATCACCGTCACCTGTCAACGCAACAACATCGACCAAGGACAACTCAAGTTGCACTCGGACCGTGGAGCACAGATGACCTCGATCACGATTGCTGACCTACTCGAAGAACTCGGAGTCACCCGCAGCCTGTCACGACCTCGAGTCTCCGACGACAACCCATACTCCGAAGCCGCGTTCAAGACTGTCAAGTATCGTCCCGACTACCCGGCCCGGTTCGAATCACTCGACGATGCCCGAACATGGATGCGCGACTTCGTCGAGTGGTACAACCATGTTCACTACCACTCAGGCATCGGCTACCACCATCCCGCCGACGTCCACGACAACACCGCGATCGTGGTCACCGCGCAACGCCAAACCGTGCTCGACGCCGCCTACACCGCCCACCCCGAACGCTTCATCCGAGGCCACCCCACCGCCACGCCACCACCCACCGAAGCCTGGATCAACAAACCAACCGTCCAAACAAAAACCTGAACAAACCGGCAACCCACCCTTGACAGGCTCCGTCTCGTGATGATCACGGGTGGCGACGTGAATGGCCCGCCAAACGAGGGCCGCGCCCCAGTGGCGTTGCCACTGTTGTGCAACGAGCCGAGCGTGCCGACCACGGTGCCGTTGGCCGTGCCCAGCGTGGCGTCGGTACACAAGTTGACCGTGCCACCCTGGCCGTCGTCGGCGGCGCGCGGGTCTTGGGTCCAATCCCAATAATGCATCGCCATGTCGGGGTTGACTTGCTGGATCAACTTCTCGAATCGGTTGACGAGCTCGCGGTGCCAGGGCACGAACGAGTTACCCCCGTGGTTGTGGGTTCCTTCGTGGATCTGATCCTGCTTATCCCAGAACGAGACGCCATCGGCATACGTCTGCATGTCGACATCGCGTAGTGCCTGGGCGAACTCCTCCCGCTCGGTGTCGGTCAGGTGAGCCACATTGCGTCGAACGGGTCCAGACATCGTTCGCCTCCTTGTCTAAAGCGCCCGGTCGGAGATCGCTGAAACGGATCTGAGGGCAACCGAGCGTCACATCACAGAGTGCGAAACGGGCGACCAGATACAACGAAACTCGAG
>JANOYI010000519.1:0-2092 GCA_031428795.1 Ilumatobacteraceae bacterium
ATTCGCCTCTTCATCGAACCACTCGACTGGTGACCTGATGTCGATGTACGAACAGCTTGAAGCCCGCATTCGCGCCGAACAACCGGTGGCTCTCGTGACCGTCATTGAGGGCGCTGGGGTAGGCAGCAAACTCTTGGTGGCGCCTGACAGCGCGCCGGTCGGCTCGCTGGGGAGTGCCGAGCTCGACCGTATCGCGGCGCGCGACGCCCTCGGAGAGCTGGAAGCCGGGCGCAGCGGCGTTCGCCACTATGGTCCCAACGGCGAGACAACCCCTGAGGACCTGGTCGACACACCGATCGTCGTTGCGTTCATCGAGAGTTGGGCGCCGCCGCCGCAGATGTGGATCTTCGGTGCTGTCGACTTCACCGCCGCGCTCGCCAAGGTCGCCAAAGTTCTGGGCTATCGAGTGCTGGTGTGCGACGCCCGCGAGATATTTGCGACTCGCCGCCGGTTTCCCATGGCCGATGAGGTGCTGGTCTCCTGGCCTGGCCCGGTCTTCGCCGAGCGCGGGCACACGCTGGCATCTCGTGACGCAATCTGCATCCTCACGCATGATCCGAAGTTCGATGTACCCGCCGTCGAAGGCGCGCTGGCGACCACGGCGGGCTACATCGGCGTGATGGGCAGTCGCACCACACACGCCAAGCGGCTGGAACGACTGGCGGAAGTTGGCGTCGATCAGCCCGAACAGTTGGCGCGATTGATGTCGCCAGTCGGCCTGGATCTGGGGGCCCGCACTCCGGAGGAGACGGCGATCTCCATCTGTGCGGAGATCATCGCCCGCAGAACTGGCCGCTCCGCTCCATCGCTTCGCGACGCCACCGGCCCAATTCACGGCTAGAGACCGAGTCGTTCAGCTGGTTGAGTCGTTCAGCTGGTTGAGTCGTTCAGGTGGTCGGGTCGCCGAAGCGGACCGAGTTCACACGCCGCTTGGCGATGAAGGAGAGCTCCACAGTGCGGCCGGTGTTGGGCGAGTGGAGGATGGCGTTGTCAATGCCCAGATACATCATGATGTGGCCCGGGTAAAACACGAGATCGCCGGCCTGAGCAGTTTCACGAGTGATTGCGCGGGCGTTGTTGATCTGCGAGCGGCTGTTACGAGCCAGCGACACGCCAGCCTGACTCCACGCCCACAATGTGATGCCCGAGCAGTCGAAGCCGACGCCAGGGATAGCGGTATAGCCCTTGTAGGGGACGCCGAGCTGCGTGAAGGCGGCCATCAGAGTCGTCTGGTGCTCGACGTCGGCCTTGCTCCACGCGGCCTGCATCGCAGCCGGGTCGAGGCCGAGGCGTTTTGCGGCTTCGGCGGCCACATTGTCACGGTTGGAGTCGAACTTGGCGAGCGCCTGCGTGCTGCCGGTGGCGGTGTAGCGAGCCCACTGGCTGAGGGCGTCGCTGGCGTAGCCAGTCAGCGCGTCGCTGCCGGTTGCCGTTGAGGGGGCCACTACCTGCGGCGCGGCAGAAGCCGATGCAGCAGAGATCGTGACGGACCCGAAGGCAAGCGAAACGGCAAGAATAGTTGCGTGCAGTGTGCGATGAACTGTCATGGTGGATGACGTTCCTCTCTCATAGTGGCGCGCTCACTGAGGTGAGCGTCGTGTAGTCGTGAACGAGGACCTGTCCGCCCCTCTCTCACGGCGACGGCGCCGTACGAGAGCGCCACACGCGTCATGTTCCGCCGACCAATGACGCACGAATGCCACCAGCTGTTGTAACGAGACGTAAACATAGCGTCATCGAATTGCAACAATCAACGCCGTCATAACATTTTCGTCATGATTTCGTCATGTCGATTTTGACCTGGCGTGGTCATCCGGTCACTTATTTGTCATCGACGATGTCGCTCTGCGGCGCGTGCGTAGGCTCGCTCCATGCCCCGCGTTGCTGCTCTGCTCGCTGCCGGTGCCGGCACGCGCTTCACCGGCACCGACCACAAACTCCTGGCCACGCTGCAGGGGCGGCCCGTGTGGGAGTGGGCACTGCACCAGGTGCAAGCCGCCGGATTCGACCATGTCATCGTTGTCACGGGCGCTGCCGAGCTGCCGTGGCCGGCGCATGCCATTGTTCGCCACAACGCCGACTGGGCGACTGG
>JANOYI010000520.1:0-1839 GCA_031428795.1 Ilumatobacteraceae bacterium
ATCCTAGCGGGCAACGCGGCCCGACCAACCGGGAGAAGGCGAACTTGCTGGCTCATTCCAGCGACGCAGCGTCAATGACTACGCCGCGCCCCTCGCAGTTCGGGCATTGATCGGCGAAGTTGACCAGCAGACCTTCACCGATTCGCTTGCGTGTCATCTCCACCAAGCCCAGCTCAGTGATATCAAACACCTGCGTACGGGTCTTGTCGCGAGCCAGGGCGGAACGGAAGGCATCGACCACCTTGCGACGGTTCTCGCGGATCTCCATGTCGATGAAGTCAATGACGACAATGCCGCCGATGTCACGCAAGCGCAGCTGTTTGGCAACCTCCTCGGCCGCCTCCAGGTTATTGCGATAGACCGTTTCTTCGAGATTCGAGGTGCCAACGTTCTTACCAGTGTTGACGTCGATCACCGTCAACGCTTCGGTGTGCTCGATGATCAGCGAACCGCCGCTTGGCAGCCACACCTTGCGATCGAGTGCCTTATGGAGTTGTTCGTGGATGTGGAAGCGCTCGAAGATCGGCAGCCCCTCCTCCTCGGCGTCGTAGCGCTCGACACGGTCGGCCAGCTCGGGGTTGAACGCGTTGACGTAGTCGTGAACATCGTCGAACAGTCGCTGGTCGTCGATGACGATGCCGCGATACTCCGAGTTGAACTCCTCGCGTATGACACGCACCGCCAGTTCGGGCTCGCGGTACAGCAACGCCGGGCCACCGGCCTTCTTGGCCTTCGCCTCGATGATGTTCCACTGGTCCAACAGACGTGTCATATCGGCACGCAGCTCGTGCTCGGTGGCATGCTCGGCGGCGGTGCGAACAATCAGGCCGTGCTCGGCTGGCTTGACGCGATCGAGGATGTTGCGCAGGCGCTTGCGTACGTCGTCGGGCAGGCGCTTGGAGATGCCGTACGTCTTCGAGTTGGGGATGAGGACGACGAAGCGACCAGGCAGTGACACCTCTTGTGTGAGGCGAGCACCCTTGGCACCGATCGGGTTCTTGGTGACCTGACACACGATCAGCTGCTTGGACCTCAGCATTTGCTCAATGCGCGGCTGGTCCTGCTTCTGCACGATGTCTTCTTGGTCGTACTGCACGTCGCCGCGGTAGAGAACGGCGTTCTTGGGCGTGCTGATGTCGACGAACGCAGCCTCCATGCCGGGCAACACGTTCTGCACCTTGCCGATATAGATGTTGCCGTGGATCTGGCTGACGTCGTCGGCGGGCCGACTGACGTAATGCTCGATCAGAGTGCGGCCTTCCAGCACTGCCACCTGTGTGAGAGTGGGGCGCACTTGCACGCACATCAGGTAGCGGCCGACTGGGCGACCATTGCGCTCACGACCGCGACGGCGTTCGAGCACGTCGGCGTCGAGCTCGGGCGGCAACTCGCTGCGGCCGCCCTGGCCGCCAACACCGCCGGTGCCGCGGCCCTTTCCGCCCCGACGACGCTTCTTCCCAGCGGCCTCGCTGTCGCCGTCCCGATCGTCGTCGCCAGCATCCACGAACTTTGATTCGCCGTTGCCGTTGCCGTTGCCGTTGCCGTTGCCGGTTGATTTCTGACCGCCGCCGGACTTGGGCGTCTTGGCTCGCGGGGCGTTCTTCGCCGCAGGCTGACCGTTGGCCGGCCCGGGCGGCGCAATCGCAGGAACCACCGAGGACGGGCGCGTGTCGCCAATCTGCGGACGCCGCACCAATGCCTTCTCGGCGGCTTCCGGGGACGCACGGTTTTCGCTCAGACGATCCGGCAGCTCCACATCGATGTCGACGACCGGTGTGGGACGACGGCGGGGGGCCGCCTTCTTGACTGGAGTTTCTGATTCGGGTGCCGCCAGATCGG
>JANOYI010000521.1:0-3118 GCA_031428795.1 Ilumatobacteraceae bacterium
ACCGCGGCGTTGTCCGCAGGCACGCCGCGCAACGACGCAAGCGAAGCCGCTACTGCGGCACAGTCGATGGCACCGCGCACCGATGAACCAATGCGAACGTCGGGGTGGCTGCGAGTGCGACGAACAACTTCAACCGCGCCAGCCAGCCACGTCGCGTCCACCACGACAGCGGGAAGGGCGCGCTGCACGATGGCGACTTCATCGGCGGCGTCTTGATAACCAACCGACAGGCGGCAGACACGGTCGTACACCGCACTGCTAATTCGAGCAGTGCCGATCGCATCGAACGGGTTCATCGCCGCGACCAAGCGAAATCCTGCAGCTGCGGCAACGCGACCCAGCCTGGGAACATGCAGCTCGCGCTCGCTCATCACGGTGATGAGCACATTGAGAGTCTCTTCCGGGATGCGGTTGATCTCCTCCACGTACAGCAGCGAGCCGTCGCGCATGGCCGTAACCAACGGACCGTCGACGAATACCTCGGGGTCGTACCCATCGGTGAGTACTCGCGCTGGGTCGAAGTGACCGATCAGCCGTGCCGGTGTCAGCTCGGCGTTCCCTTCCACGAACTCAAAACCGAGACCGAGTTCGTCGGCGACGGCGCGCAACAGAGTGCTCTTGCCGGTGCCGGGAGGGCCTTCCAACAATACGTGACGATCGGCGGCAAGCGCTGCGACGGTCAGCTCGATCTCACGAGCCCGGCCGACAACGCGGCCAAGCACTCGCTCCATCAACCGGTCAGTCATACATGATCACGCCGCGGATGTTCTCGCCGTCGCGCATGGCTTGGTAGCCCTCGTTGATCTGGTCGAGCGTGTAGCGGCGGGTGATCAACTCGTCGAGCTTCAACTGACCCTCGCGGTAGAGACCGAGCAGCTTGGGAATGTCGTGTCGCGGATTCAGCGAACCGAAGATGGTGCCTTTGATCTCCTTGTTCCACATCGCCAGTTCGAACAGGTTGACAGACGATTCGGTCTGCGTCATCGGAGCAAGTCCGGTGACCACGATGGTGCCACCCTTCCCCGCCATCGCAGTACCCAACTGCATCATGTCTCCGTACAGGACGCCGGGGGTCATGATCACCTTTTCGGCCATCTGCCCCCATGTCATCTCGGTGATGGCCGGCATGGCTTCTTCCATCGACGCGAACGTGTGGGTGGCACCGAACTCCATCGCCTTCTCACGCTTGAACTCCACAGGGTCGACAGCGATCACTCGTTTGGCACCGGCCATCGCGGCGCCCTGTACAGCGTTGATACCAATGCCACCGATGCCCACAACCACCACAGTGTCGCCGGGGCGAACATCGGCGCGATTCGTCGCCGAACCCCAGCCGGTCGCGACGCCGCATGACACGAGCGCAACCACGTCGAACGGAAGGTCGTCGTCGACCTTGATGACCGATGCCTCGGCAACCGCTGAGTACTCGCTGAACGTGCCCAACTTGGCCATCAGCAAGACCGGGGTCTCGCCGAGAAAATGCCGATTGGTGCCATCGGTGATCATGCCGGATTGCAAGCCGCCTGCGCCGGCATCGCAAAGGTTCTGCCGGCCCGTGCTGCAATATCGGCAGCGACCGCACGACGGGATGAAGCTGGCTGATACGTGGTCACCGACCTTGACGCTGGTGACGCCAGGGCCCACCTCGACCACGATGCCTGAGCCCTCGTGGCCGCCGATGACCGGGAAGAAGGGCGGTAGGCCAGCGGCCTCCAGCATCTCCGCTGGCGGCACGATGTCACCCGTCACGAAGTGCTCGTCGCTATGGCACATGCCCGCCACCTTCCATTGCACGACCACCTCGGCGGCGCGCGGCGGATCGATGGTGAGCTCCTCGATTTGCCACTCCTGGCCGATCGCATGCAGCACTGCGGCGCGACACTTCATGACGGACCCCCTCGGTTGTGTGAGCGATGTGCTCAGTCAGTTACTCAGCTGTTTCGTACTCAGTCGGTGTGCTCGTAGACGAGCACGCCACGGATGTTCTTGCCAGCGTTCATGTCGGCGTAGCCCTCGTTGATGCCTTCGATGGGGTAGGTCTTGGTGACCAGACCGTCGAGGTCGAGCTGACCCTGCGTATAGAGCTCGAGCAACTTGGGGATGTCCTTGCGCGGGTTGCCCGACCCGAACAGCGAACCGATCAGCTGCTTCTCGAAGACCGTCAGGAACACTGCGGGGATCGCGATGCTGGCCTCACCCACGGGGTGGATGTTGGTGACGACGATCTTGCTGCGCTTGCCGCCCAGCCAGAACGCCTCGCCCAACACGTCGCCGTCACCGACGCCGCAGCACATGATCACCTTGTCGAAGCCTCGGTCCCAGGTGGTCTCGCTGAGTGCGCCCATTGCGTCGGCGATGGAGGCGTAGGCGTGTGTGGCGCCGAACTCCATTGCCTTCTCACGCTTGAACTCGATCGGGTCGATAGCGGCGACGACGCGGGCACCGGCCAACTTCGCACCCTGCACGGCGTTCGAGCCGATGCCGCCGACACCAACGACGGCAACCGTGTCGCCCGGCTTCACATCAGCCGCGTACACAGCCGAGCCCCAACCGGTGACGACACCGCAGCCGAGCAGACAGGCCTTGTCCAGCGGCAGGTCCTTGTCGATCTTGATGCAGCTGGCCTCGTGCACGACGGTGTGGTGAGCGAATGTGCCCAGCGCGCCGATGCCGAGCAGCAGGTCTTCGCCGGTGGAGCTGTGGTGCCGGGCGGTACCATCGCTGAGCTGCAAGCCCGTGGCGGTGACCGTGTTCATGTCGCACAGGTTGCTATGGCCGCCAGCGCAGCTGGGGCAACGGCCGCACGCGGGCACGAAACCGAAGACAACGTGGTCGCCGGGGGCAACGCTGAACACGCCAGGACCAACCTCCAGTACGACACCCGCACCCTCGTGGCCCCCGATCAATGGCGGCTCCGGGGTGGCACCGGCGAGATCGCCGGTGACCAGGTGCTCGTCGCTATGGCACAGGCCGCTGGCGACGATCTTGACCAGCACCTCACCGGCCTTGGGTGAATCGAGTTCGATCTCCTCGACGCTCCACGGTGTGTTGCGTGCACGAAGAATTGCGGCCTTGGTCTTCACGGAATTGCCCCCAGATATGTGAGTCGACGTCTGCG
>JANOYI010000522.1:0-2479 GCA_031428795.1 Ilumatobacteraceae bacterium
GGCTCGAACCAGCGACGGGCGCCGACGGTACCCAATGCGATGACCACGAGCTTGTTGCATACAGGGCAACCGACCGCGAAGAACGACAGGACCCCAGCAAAGCCGCCAGCGCGGGCAACTCGCTCATCGGCGTCGGTGAGCGAGTCGGCGGCGATGAACCGGTCGTCGCGCACATAGGTGGCGGCGAGCAGTCCACTGAGCATCCCCGTGACGACGAGCACCGGATACGACCACCAGGTCACCGCTACCGGACGCCCGAATACCGGATTGGGGATGACATCGGTGGGCAACCCCACCAGCAAGGTGACGATCATGGCGACCGCTACTGCAATGACCCACCGACGAATCGTCCACGACTGCAGTTCTGCGAGCACGGCCCGAGTGTACGAGCAGCGTGGCGTCATTGAAGCCGCGGCAAGCAACGTCCAGTTCGCAGTGAGTCCGAACATGACTCACGAGCGGGCTAGGGCTTGCACCGAAAGCGGATCACCCAGCGCTGCCATCTGCCCAGTTGGTGATGTGGCGTTTCGCAACGGCGACGATTGCGTATCCGTCGACCAACGACGCTTCCATGTTGACTGCGTGGCGGCGCCGGTCGCCTCAGCTCGCCGTCGGATCGGTGGTTGGAGCGCAATGGGTTGGCGCGGGCAAATGGTGATGGGCGAGACACAACGAACCCCGCTGTGGGCGGCCGCCGCTGGTCTCGCCGCACCATTAGGCGGCCCATGCGTTGGGCGGTGGGTGTGTGGAGATGATGTTGCCGGGTTTGGTGATGGTCAGTGTTCGGTCGGGTGCGAGATGCAATACCCAGCCGCCTTCATGCACCAGATGGTGATGACGTGAGCACAATGGCAGCAGCTCTCCGATGTCCGTGTTTCCGCCGAGCGTGTACCAGTCGACGTGGTGAACCTGGCAGAGATCGAACGGGGTTTCACACAGGGCACAGGTGCGGTAGAGAACGCGTAGTGCTCGCCGTTGGGCTCGGTTGGCGAGTCGTGTCTCGCGCCCGAGTAGCAGCCGCACTCCGTCTGCGGACACCACGACTGGGGTGATCGACCCGATGCAGGCCCAGCGGCGGATCGTTTCCACGGGCAATCCAAAATTGCCGAGTCCGATGTCGACGATGCTGCCCTCACGCTTGTGCCCCTCGCGCAGGGTGCGTTCATCGATGATCACTGTCACGTCCGGGAAACCGCCACCACCGGTGGGCGCGGGTCGGGGGCCGCCGCCAGTACTCGGCACCCCGCCTCCCGATTCGCTGCCACTGGACCCACCGCCAGATGGGCCGCCGGTTCGGCGCGGGCCAGACCCTGCAATGTCATCACTGCCAGCGGCGTCGTCGGCGCCGTCGTGGCTGGTGTCGTGACTGGTGTCGTGACTGGTGTCGGTGTCGCGGACCCCGACCAACTCTGCAAGGGCGAGCGCTGCCAGGTGTTGTTGCATGTCGACGGGGTCGGTGGGGCAGGTATCAGGTATGCCACCAGCGCGGATGCGGTTTATCTGGTTCCTCAACCGACCTTCCATCCGTGCGCCGGTAGCGGGGTCGAACTTGCCGGCAAGGTTCCACATCCCGTCCGCGTCCAACCACCACCGCAGCCGGGCCTGACGACGCTGACGCGCCAGTCGTGCCAACCCGTCATCAGTGCGGGCTTGGGCAACCACACGCTCGACGGTCTTACGGAACCCTGTCGCTGTTTGTTCACCTGCCGCCAGCGCTAGGCGTTCGCCGTGCTTGGCTACGGCGGCGCGTTCAGACTCTGAGAGCCCCGCAGTCGCTCGCACGACGGTGTCAATCCGATCACCCGTGGTCGCACCGTCAGAAAGTGCAGCACCCAGCTCGGGAATCCCCGAACAGGTGTCGGCGCGTTCACGTAGCCGTTCGGCATGCATCAACGACGACTTCGATGCCTTCGCGACAACGTCCTGTGGGAACAACGACGTGTCCTGGGTGGCCAGCTCATCAAGGCGACGTACGACCTCGACCTCACGCGCATCGAGCAACCCGCGGGCCACATTGATCGCAACGAGTTCAGCCCGACAGACGTCGACGTTGGACAACACAGTGTCCGAAATCAAAGGTCGCAGGGCCACCAGATCCATACGAACAACAGTACTCAACGGGTGTGACAGAGTACTTTGACGTCACTGCACGTGGTGCGGCACTACCAGAAGCTGCGGCCAGTGATTGCAATCACTGCGGCCATCATGATGGCGAAGCCCATGATCGTGGAGACGGCGATAATGCCCAGGTGCAGTGCCGCGGCAGGCGGAAACAGCAGGCTGCCAATGACTGCCCACACGACGACACCAAGGCCCCATCGCATCGATTGCTGCACAGCCGTTGCCATCTTGAGCTCCTCATCAAAACCGAACTACCGGTATTGGATCGGCACCTACACATCAAACTTAAGTGGGCTTGAGTTTACCAGCGACCATCCGCCTCGTGCCGCCACCAGCCCTAGACGGACGTTGCGCAGAA
>JANOYI010000523.1:0-21069 GCA_031428795.1 Ilumatobacteraceae bacterium
GCATCACTATGACGATGCGCGCGGCATCCGTCCATCATCCATGGATCACAGCTCCGTCAGTAGGCCCGCTTGCCACTGTTCACGGAGCTTGAACTTCTGAATTTTGCCTGAGCCAGTGAGCGGGAACTCGTCGAGCTCGAACCACTGCTTGGGTGTCTTGTGCGGCGCCAGATTTTCACGCATGTACGCGAACAGCTCGTTCTTGTTGATGGTGGCGCCTGGTCGCGGGCGCACGAACGCGGCCACCGTTTCGCCCCACTTCTCATCGGGCAACCCGATCACGGCAACGGCCCCGACCGACGGGTGAGCGAACAGCAACTCCTCGAGTTCCTTGGGGTAGATGTTCTCGCCGCCGCGAATGATCATGTCCTTCAACCGGCCCTCGATACTGCAGTAGCCGCGGTCGTTCATCGCCGCCAAGTCGCCGGTGTGCAGCCACCCATCGGCATCGATTGCCTCCGCGGTTTGCTCGGGCATGTCGAAGTAGTTGTGCATCACGTGATAGCCACGAGTGCACAGTTCGCCGACCACACCGATCGGCACGGTGTCGCCCGACTCTGTGTCAACGATCTTCACCTCAACGTGCGGCAATGGCGCGCCGATCGTGCCCGACTTGTCGTCCATGGTGTCGTCTGGCGCGGTCATCGTCGCGACCGGCGAACACTCCGTCTGCCCGAACACAATCGTGAACGGCGCACCCAGCTCGCGCTCGAAGGTGCGCACCAACTGCTCCGGAACCAGCGAGCCACCCGAGCACACGCCAGTCAGCGCTGACAGGTCGGTGTCGGTGAAGCGAGGATGCTCCAACATCGCGATCAGCATCGTGGGGACACCAAGAATTGCGTTGGCCTGGTACTTCTCGGTGAGGCTGAGGGCCAGCCCGGGTTCGAATGCCTCGACCAAAACTTGGGTGCATCGATGCCCCGTCGAACCCAACACCGCCATCACGCTGCCGGCCGTATGGAACAGCGGCATGATCGTGACGTACACGTTCCCATCGGCCACCCCCATGCGGTGCATGAAGTGGTTGGCGTTGTTGACCAGACCGCGGTGATGCAGCAGCGCACCCTTCGGGAAGCCAGTCGTGCCCGACGTGTACTGGATCATCACCGCGTCAAGTGGGGCGACCGCCGGCAACGCAGTGGTCTCGTCGCCCGAGGCGAGAAACGCCTCCCACTCCGCGAACCGAATGATGTCGGTCAAAGCTGGACAATCCGCCTGCACCTCATGCGCTACGGCGAGCATCTGGTTGCCTCGGAACGAGTCGACACAGAACAGCGCCTTGGCCTGCGACTGATTCAGTACGTAGCGGAGCTCGCCAGCCAGGTACCCGGGATTGACGGTAACGATCACCATCCCGGCACGCGCCACGCCGAACTCGAGCATCACCCACTCCGGAATGTTCTGCGCCCACACCGCAATGTGGTCGCCAGGCGCGAAGTGAGTGAGAAGAGCGCGTGCCACGCGATCGACTTGCGCGTCGAGCTCGGCAAACGTCCACTGACGACGAGACGCTTCGTCCGGAATGCCCTCGATGATCGCTAGGCGATCTGGTGCCGCGATCGCCGCGTCACGAAGAATCTGGCCGATCGTCGTGTCGTTCAACGAGGGGGTCGACGGCCCGGTGGCATGCGAAATCGTGAGTGTCATGGCGACTTCCTACCAGACCCGAAATCCCCTAAATTCCGGACAACTCGGTAAGGCGCGCCAGCCCCGGCTCGACAACGTTCCCGAGTGCGGCGATTGCTGCCTGCACCGCAGGCTCTTCGCGCTGCGCCGGCGTCATGCGCGCAGGGTTGAGGGTGGTGCTGTTGGCCCAGGCCGCGATGTCTGGCTCGGCGCCGTACGAACGTGTGGCCATAGTTCCACGGACCTGCATTTCCGCCCAGTTCGCCAGCGTGTCGGGCAACGTGTTCGGCGGGCACAGGCGATTGCGCTCGCGGTCGTCGTCACGGGTGGCCTCCACGAAGCCGGCGAGCGCCGCGCAATAGCAAGGGAAGCCAGACCGGATCGTCTGCAATCGAATCTTGTCCGGGCTCCACACCGGAACCATCGGCGGATAGGCCAACCCGGAGGCCGCGCAATGCACGATGAGCGCACCCGGCGTCAGTGGAACGACGCCGTCGTCGAGGACAATCTCCTGCGCAGTGACATGCTTGATGTGTCCCAGCCGGACGACGTTCTCGATGGTGCGCAGTAGGTCGAGCTCCCACGTTCCGAGGGTCGGGGTCTTGGCCATGGTCGGTGCCCGCTCGGTGTCGATGCGCATCATCACGCCAGCATTCTCAAGCCGCATGAACAGATCGTCGAGCGACGTCGCGCCCGCGGCAGCAGCCATCGTGCTCGTCGCGAGACCGAGTGCCACCAATGGGTCGGGCTGCACCATCGCACGATTCAGCATCCACGGTTCGCGCGGACGCACCCACACAATCCGGTCCGGAGACACGCCATTAGCCAGCAACCACAAGATGCCGTCAGTTGCTGTCTTGCCGGAGCCGACGATCACATAGCTGCTCGCCGCCTCGGCCAGTTTGGCGAGCTCGTTGATGGGCATGACCCGAACCCCGTCGGCCACACCGAACGGCGGCGGCGTCGTTGCGGGGATTGTCGGTGCCAGGTACGCAGAGTCAACGATTCGCCGTCGCACATTCACCTGCGTGGTCTCGCCCGACACCCTCGACCTGACGAAATGGGACGTGCCATCCGTGTGGTATTCACTGCCGCCGAGGAACGTGACGCGGCCCGTGCCCAGGAAGCGGCGATTGAGAATCCCGTCGTAATAATGCTGGATCTCCGATCGTCGCGCGCGCTCTTGAAGGCCAGCCTCTGGCCCCTCCTGCTGCACAGTCCCTTCGCCGAGCACCGTCGACGCAACGCCGTAGAACAGCGAGGCCTGGTGTAGCTGGACGAACGGATACGCATCGTTCCAGTGCCCGCCTGCAGAGTGGCGACGATCGACAAGGGTGACGTGCACGTCGGCGTGGTCGATGAGCGCATCCGTGAATGCCATTCCCATCGCGCCCGCACCCGCAACGAGATAGTCCGTGTCGATTGAGCGCATTCTCATCCCGTGCGACCTCCCTAGTGAACGGGCTGGTCTCTCAGCCGAGGAGCCTCGGCAGACGTGAACCGTACAACATGAGGCGATCATCTCATATTGACATGCACCTCTCACGCGCTCATGATGTGGAGCGTGGCACTACGAGACGACCAGCGTGAACTCACCCGCCGAACCATCCTCGGGGCAGTGATCGACTTGGTCGCGCACGGCACGCTCGACAAGCTCTCGGTGCCAGCCGTCTCGCGGCAGTCCGGCGTATCGGTGGCGACCATCTACCGCTACTTCCCCACCAAGGACGACCTGTTGGCGGCAGCCGCCGCAGAGCCTTCACGCCGCGCACTCGATGCCGCTGCCCCACGCCTACCCGGCGATGACGACTTCGCTGCCTTCCAGCGGGCGATGTGGACTGACTTCTCGCACAATCTGCCGCTGCTTCGTCACCAGCTCACTTCCGAAGCTGGCCGTTCGATGCGAGAGTCCCGCCTGGCGCGCAGCAGGGAAATGCTGTCCGGCTACATCCGAAGCCAGGGTGTCGACCCCAACAGTGCGGAGGGTCAGCGGTTGATGGCACTGCTGCTGCTCGTCAGTGGCTCATTGGGGCTCGTCGAACTGCACGACCGTCAGGCCCTCGGCATCGACGAAGCCATCGACGTGTCGCTGTGGGCGACACGCGCTTTGATCGAGGCCTCCAGAACCAATTCACGGTCCCGAACCGACAAGACGAATGGGAGCGCTACGCGCAGCACCAAGAAACGAGGCACGAAATGACTTCCGCAACCGGTACAGCCAGCGCCGCCGACCCTTCATTCGTCGCGCCGCGGCCCGGCGGTTGGCAACGGCTGGCCGATCACTTCCCCGACGCCGTCACCGCCGAATACCAACTGGTCTACTCCGAAGCCGCCCCGCCGGCTTTTGCCGCAGGGTTCGAGAGGTACGGCGTGCTGGCCCGCGGCTTGGACGTTGCGTACATCAACGGTCACGTCTATATCGCGCCCATCCCGCTGGCAGGCCCGCGTGAGATGAAGCGGACGCCGCCGGACTTCTTGGTGTGGCTCATGTCGCGAGCACATCCCGCATTCCGGAAGCGCAACAAGCGTGCGCAGCTCACGCTGGAAGCGCGCCCATGGCGCGCCGTCTGCCAGCACTGGTTCGATGTCGAGCGATTCGAGTGGCAGCAACTGAACAACTCGTTGCAAGCACTTGATCCGACAGCAATGACCGTCAGCGAATTGCGCACCCACCTCACCAACTGCCGCGCGCACGCGGTAAAGGGTTACAGCCGGCACTTCGCCCTCCACGGCGACGACCTGCTGCCGGTCGGGCTGCTGATCGTACGGTGCGGCGAGTGGGGCATCGAGCCCGCGCTCGCACTGCGAGCCCTTGACGGCTCGGCTCGAGGCGAGGCATCGACCGACGAGACGCCGGCGTGGCAACTCGTCACCGGCTACGACCTCGATGCGCACACCTGGGGCGAACTCAAGGGGAATCGCTCGCCCGCTTCGCTTCCCCCTTCGGCGCCGGCCGACCTCTCGTCGCTGATTGCCGAGGAGGACCGGGCGGAACTCAAGGCACTCGTCGAGGACGCCCGAACCGCGACCCGGTTCCGCGATGACAACGGCTTGATGACGGGCGCGTGGCCGATGGGGCTGCTGCGCCGGGTGATGCTGGGGGCCGGTCTCCGACTTGGGTTCGGCGACCCTGCTCTTGCGATCGAGATGACCGTCGCCGAACTCCTCACTGCGCTACAGAACCCCGGACAGTTCGACTCCGGCCCGATCGTGGAACGGCGCGAGATACGTCGTCAAAACTCCGCGCTCGATGCGCCAATGACGCTCGGGCCGAAGTTCCCAATCCCAACGCTGTCGGCGCTGCCGCGGCCGCTTGCGCTCATCGGTGCCGCGCAACTCGCCTCTGCCGAGCACATGACCGGCATTGGCGACGAACCGGTTGGCATCGGGACCGCCAGCTTCACCGGCCGAGCACTCGTTGTCGACGACCCATTGACTGCGTTCGACGTGTTCCAGCCTGGCGACATCGTCATGACACGGTTCACCAGCCCCTCGTGGAACGCACTCCTGTTGCACGCCGGCGCACTGGTCACGACAACCGGAGGCCTCGCGTCTCACGCCGCGACCATCGCAAGGGAACTGGGGCTACCGGCCGTCATCGGCGACACCACCGCCGTCAAGCGCTTTCGCACCGGAGACCTCGTCGTCGTCAACCCGGTCGATCGAACCGTGGTCCTCGCGGCCAGCTAGGCCTTGCCCCAGCCGGGCAGTAGAGCAGCGCGCCGCTAACTACCTACTGACTGTTGTCCACGCACGAGGCGACCGGGCAGGGCGCCGGTCATCTCGCCGTTGACGTAGGTCTCGACACCCGAGACGATGGTGTGCAGGTAACCAGTCGCCTCTTGCATCAACCGCTTGCCGCCCGCTGGCAGGTCGTGCACCATGTGCGGCCGGGAGAGTGACAAGCCGTCGAAGTCGATGATGTTCACGTCGGCCTTGTAGCCGGGTGCAAGCAGTCCACGGTCGAGCAGACCAACCGCTTCCGCTGTCGAGCGGCATTGGCGTTGGATGAGGAACGGCACGTCCAGCAGCGGCCCACGTGTGCGGTCGCGACCCCAGTGGGTGAGTAGCGATGTCGGGAAGCTGGCGTCGCAGATGGTGCCCACGTGGGCGCCGCCATCACCGAGGCCGGGGATGGTGAACTCGTGCGCCAACATCTCGCGGGCAGCGTCGAGGCTGTGATCGTTGTAGTTCAAGAACGGGACGTAGAGCAGCGCGCGGCCTTCATCAGCCAACAACAGGTCGACCTGCAACTCGACAGGGTCAGCACCCAGACGAGCAGCGCGAGCGGCGACGCTGTCATCCGCCGTCGGTTCGTAGTCGGGCCGTTCGTCGAGCACGAAGACCTTCTCCAATGGAATGCCGCCCGCGGTGCGAGCTTCCTCGATCAGTAGCGCTCGCCGTTCGGGCTGCGACAGAACACGCGCTATCTCGGCGAGCGGAAGGTCGGCGACCGCCTGATACTGGGGGCAGCGAGCGAGCGGGTTGACGGTGCCCTGCAGACCGACCGGCAGCCCGACCGCGCGGGCGGCGACCTGTGCACGCATCGACAGACCCTCGGCGTTGGCCCGCTCGAGCAGTTCCAGCTTCGTCCTATAGCCAAGGCCAGGCGCCGTTTGCAGCAGCGAGAACGACAGCGGCCGCCCCGACTGCCGCATCATTTCCAGCAGCGTCTCACCCTCCCCCGACTCGGTGAAGTCAGAGACAACCTGCAACACGCCTTGGCCGGTCTCACCGATCGCACGGGCGATGCCAACCAACTCTTCGCGCGCGGCTGTCAGGGTCGGGGTTGGCTGGCCCTTGCTGGTGCGGTGGTTGAGGGTTCGAGAAGTGGTGAAGCCCAGCGCGCCGGCACGGATGCCGGCAGCTGCGATTCGACCCATTTGCTCCACCTCGTCTGGCGTTGCCACTTCGCGGTTGGCACCGCGCTCGCCCATCACGTACACCCGCACCGGCGCATGGCATACCTGGGCAGCGATGTCGATGTCGTACGACCGCCGGTCGAGCGCGTCGAGGTAGTCGCTGATCGACTCCCATTCCCACGACAGGCCTTCGTGCAGAACGACACCGGGCAGGTCTTCGACGCCCTCCATCAGCTCGACCAGCATCGACCGATCGGCCACGCGCACAGGGGCAAATCCGACGCCGCAGTTGCCTGCGACCACTGTTGTGACCCCGTGCCCGGAGGACGGTTGCATGCGGGTGTCCCACGTGGCCTGACCGTCGTAATGCGTGTGGACGTCGACGAACCCTGGCGTCACGATCGCTCCGGCGGCGTCAATCTCACGCGCGCCGCGACCGTCGACCGTGCCAACGTCAACAATGCGGTTGCCAACGATTGCCACATCCGCGCTGCGGGCTGGACTACCCGTACCGTCGATGACACTGCCCCCACGGATCACAAGGTCGAACATGGTGTGACCCTATAACTCAGGCAACGACAGCTCTCAGGCGGACCTCAGGGTGGGGCGGCCGCACCTGGACGACTCAGATGGCGAAGGGTCCGCCGCGCTTGGCGTACTCGGCGCGGTACTCGCGGGCGAGTTCAGTTTGACGGGTCTTCGTGAGCAGCTTGCCGGCCAGCTGGAAGGTCCCGTTCTCCTCTTCATCCAGGTGGTCGCGAACCTCGACCGCCAACTCCTTGGCACCCTCGGCGAAGTGGTCGGTGGTGGGGTCGACCCCACGCAGTTCCTCGACCAGCTTCTCGGCCTTGTGATGGTCGGCCAGCGCGTGGCGACTGACGTGGAGGCCGGCGTCGTTCAGCAGCAACGGAACGTACAGGTGACGCTCCTCCGCAGTCGCGTGCGCGTCCAGTTCGTTGGCGAGTGCGAGAAATGCAGCACGTCGCTTGTCGGGCGATGTGCGCGCATGCGTCATCGTACGCGCCAGCGCCCGCTGAATCTCGTGGCTCTCTCGAAGATCCTCGAAGATGGTCATGGCCCGGCCATACCCGCCCGCGGCCCAGACGAAACATGATTACTCGCGTGCGAGTGAGACCGCCATGCCGGGAAGGTCGACCCACGGCTGCTTGTGCTCGCACCACACCTCGACGGTGGGCGTGACCTCGGACCGGTCGTCAAGGGTTCCCGCTTTCACAGCGATGACGCCGGCCGGAACGACCATTGCTGAGAAAATCGGCGAGCCGCAGTTGCCGCAGAAGCGGCGGTACACGTAGACCGCATCGTCGTTCTCGCCACGATCCTCAAACGTCTTCAGGTCGCCCGACACGGTCATCTGACTTTCGTGCACGACGAGGTTCACAGAAAAAGCAGCGCCGCTCTGTCGCTGACAATGATCGCAGTGACACACCGCCGTAGCGATGAGATCGCCCGCGATCTCGTAGGTGATCTGACCACACAGGCAACGTCCGGTTCGTGACATGAAGAAAAGTTAGCCCACCACAACCACGACCCGAGTCAGGCGTCAGGCGTCCGGCAGGAAAGCGAACGTCGATGCCTACGTACGTGGCGGCCTCTGCCAATCGGATGTCGTAGCAGACCATTGCCTCCACAGCTGCTCCGAGTACCAGCGCCGTCGCCAAGTGGATGGCATCGAGCGACCGGAGCGATGGCGGCATCAAGATGCCCGCGTGCGCAACCACTTCATCGTCGATTCTGACGAGACGAATTGCTGGAATGACCTTGGAGACTGCGGCAAGTGCGATATCCGGATCCTTGGCTCGAAGTGCCGCCCTTCGGAGCTCTACGGCGAGCAACGAACTCGACACAAATCCGTCCTTACAACCGGACAGGAACGCCCGCAATGCCTCGGACTCCGGTTCGACCACTGCCAGCTTCATCGCGGCGGATGAATCGAGGTACACCGCCACCGGTCAGTACCGCTGCTCAGCACGGTCCGCTTCGAGAAGCTCCGACAACGACGTCCCTTCCAACGTCGGCAGCGGCGCCGTGAGGTCCAAGGTCTGCGTCGCAGGGATGAGCTTGCCCTCAGCGGCCAACGCTGCCCACGGATCGGTCAGACGCCGCCGACGCATGAGGTGCTCTGCCACCGCTCGTCTGACAAGCTCGGAACGCGTGGTACGAAGCTCCAAAGCCTCGGCATCAAGCTCCGCGGCATCCTCCTCGGCGATCCGTATTGCCATTTGAGTCATCGTCATGCAATGAGACTACAACTGGGATACGTTTGAAACAAGAGCTATCACCGAGCCGCGTGCGAGATTGCGACGATCAAGATCGCTGCGCTCAACATGGCGTGCCGTGTTCTCGACTGGGCAATCCAGCATTCGGTGGTGAGCGACACGGCCAGGTGATCTGACCACGCAGGCAACGTACTGCCCCGTCAGTCGACGTTCTCAGCTGCGCTCTCCAGCGCAGCCGCAGCAAGTTCTGCGGCCGCCATCAACGACATCGAGGCCGCCTGACGCGCAGCGTCAGCCAACGTCGCGGCACCGACGAGCTCACCCGCGTTGGATGGCAGCGGATCACGCTGAATCGGGTAATGGCGAGCGGCCACATCTCTGATGAGGATGGCGGTGTTGGTGTCGCCGATGGCCCAGAGGGTGGCTGCGACGTCGTCGCCCAGCAGGTTGCCGACGAGGAAATGGTTTCGGTGAGCGACAGCCTCGACCAGAAAGTCGCGGAGTTGCAGCACCGCGTCGGACCGACCCTCGGTGCTCGTGACGTGTACCTGGCTGAGCGACGATGCGCGCCCGACATTCGCAAGGTCGACAATGAACAACGCTCCGAGTTCGCGTGCGATTGCTTCTGCCTCGGAGGCGCACGACATCGCATCCGAGAACTCAGCGCGGTCGACGTGCAGGAAGCTGAGGATCGCAAGCGACGCGGCCAGCGAAATCCGCCCTCCACCCGAGCGGCGCTCCTCAACCAGGCTGAGGCCATCGGACGGGTCGGGCAGGAGTGAACCCGTCACATCGGTCGACATCGTCGCCCGGGCGTTCGCAACATTCATCACGTAGAACCGCCGCAGAAACTCGTCGATCTCCTGCGTCACCACCGCAGACGACAACATTTCCTCAGCGCGATCAACGTCACCATGCACCCACAACATTTGTTGCGCGAGCGCCCGGGCAACCGCGGCGTTTGACCGCTCGTGAGCTGCCAGCGCGACGCCGAGCAGCTCAGCTCGCTGAGTCTCGCCCGCAAACAAAGCCAGCTCCGCGATCTGGGCTGCGACAGTCACACCTACCGGGTCATCGCCGTGCTGCAGCAGCGTCGCATCGTCGATCCACTCGAGGATTTCGTAGCTCGGCCTACAAATCGCCCAGAGCATGACGCCGGACATCAGTCGCATCGCCTGGCTCCAACGACCCGCACTGCCTGCATGCTCGACTGCAGCTCGAAAGTTGTCGATCTCGGCGACGTAACGCCGAAACGACGCAGGCTCGTCAACGGTAAGAAGGGAGTCGCCAATCCAGCAGGCCAAGTTCTCCGCCCACTCGAGATGGGCGTCTCGAACGCTCTCCAAGGTTCGCGACTCCGCCAGTCGCGCCTCCGCAAACTGGCGAAGCGTTTCCAACTGCCTGTACCGCGTGCCGATCGGAGTATCCACCACGAGGACCATCGACCTGACGGCCAGTCCATCGAGGAGGTCGAGCGCTTCGAACTCGTCGAGGCCAGCGACGGACGCGATTGCGTCGAGCATAGCCCCGCTTGGGAAGACGGAGAGATGCTCGAAGACCCTTCGTTCGGCATCGTCGAGTTGCGCGTACGACCACGAGACGGCGGCTTCCAGCGTTCGGTGTCGCTCGATGGTTGCCTGCCCACCACGCAACAGACGGAAACGATCATCCAGGCGAGTCGCGATCTCGACCGGCGAGAGCGAGCGGCAACGTGCAGCCGCGAGCTCGACCGCAAGAGGAATGCCGTCAAGCTGCTCGCAGATCTCACGAACCGCGGCGAGGTTTCGTTTGTCCCAGACGAGGTCGGGCCGAACATCAGTGGCTCGGGAGACGAAGAGTCGTTCGGCCTCGTGCGTTGCCATCGACAACACGCCGACGACAGCCTCGTTGCGGAGGCTCAGCGGCTCGGCCGAGATTGCGAGGATCGTCACGGCGGGAGCCGTCCGGCGGATGGCTTCGACCAGCTCGCGCACCGCGTGAGTGACGTGTTCACAGTTGTCCAGAATCAACAGCGCGTGGCGCGCTGCGAGATGGTCGGCGACGCTCTGGAGCTGCGAACTGCCCTGCAACTGCCGGGCCGCGATGCTCGAGAGAACTACGGCAGGGACGGCTGCACCACTCGTGGCGGCCGCGAGGTCGCACCACCACACGCCGTCGGCAAAAGCCTCAACGACTGCGTGCGCCGCGGCAAGCGCGACACGCGTCTTGCCCATACCGCCTAGACCCACCACCGTGACCAGGTCCTGTGCCATGACCTCCGTGATCACCGACTGTAGTAATTCATCCCGACCGACGAGCGAACTGTCATCGGGTGGAAGCCAGCCTGGGGGTCGCTGGGACACGAACTCGTCGATGGTCCACGGATCGACGACGGCGAGATGTTCTGCGCACAACGCAAACACCAGTTCACTTTGCGCAAGGTCACGAAGTTGCACGCGTCCGATTGGATCAAGGCTGAGCCCATCGGGTAGCTCATCGCCGAGTAGCCCCGCCGTCACCTCCGACACCATGACCGCTCCACCGGGGCAACAGCCGAGCAATCGTGCCGAGCGATTCACGGTCGGTCCGAACATGTCACCGTCGCGTTCGTGCACCGCTCCAGAGTGAATCGCGACTCGAACCCGCACCCCGCCGGGCACATCCCAAGCCTCGCCACCGATCGCGAGCTGCACCCGCGACGCAGCCTGAATAGCCTGCCGGGCGTCGCCGAAGACTGCCGCCATGCCATCGCCGGTGTGCTTGAACACCGCGCCACCCACAGAGTTGATCGCGTCGGCGACAAGCTCATCGTGGCGAGCGAGCGCTCCAGCCATCACGTCCTCGTGCTCGGCCCACAAACGAGTCGAACCCACGATGTCCGTGAATATCAACGACACCTCGCGACGCATTGGAAGCTACGAGGTAGCGAAGCCCGCGCCGGCGAATGACGTCACCAGAACCGACTGCACAGCGGTCAATTGCGCGGCTAGAAATCCGGCCGGCGGGTTCGTGCCGCAGGTTCCCCCAAACACCAACGTGTGATACCCATCAGCGTCCTCCGAGTACGCCATGACCAGTTCGGCTGTCAGCGTTGTTGGTATGAAGCTCACCGGAAACCCGGGCCGCGGACAGGGCAGGCCAAAAGAGTGCTCCCAAATCTGGGTGGCTTGGGTGTTGTCGACCAACTGCGCGGCACCCGGAGCGGCCGACTGGTAGCAACTTGCGACCACGATTCCATCGATGGCGAGCGTGTGCCAACGACTGGCGCCGACAACACCCGTCGATGTGGGGTGGACGCTCACCTCGGACATGTCGACCGAGCTGTATTTGGCGCAGATATCTGCCGGCACGCCGTACATGAAGTTCGAGAACCAGTTCCAGTCAGCCTTGCCGAGCCGCACCAAGTCCTCCGCCTGCACGATCGAGTTGACTCCGTCTGCCGACTCATAGCCGAACGGTCGATCCCATCCGTCGGACTTGAGACAATCGAGTTGGTAGATGCCATAGAAGACGTTGAACCATGGGTTGATCGGATCGCTGTACACACCCGTTCCGTCAGCGTGTGGCGTGCCACAGCACGCCACAGTGTTGAACGTGAACGGGTGGTACGACTGGGCGAAGATCTCGTTCCAAACGATCGACCCTGCATCAGTCAACGCCCGGGCGGCAGGGCCGACGTGCATCCGCGTCACAACTGGCGATGACGAGCCGGAAGGCCCCCAGCCACCGTCGACTGCGACGGGTGGAGCGACACCAGCTTGCCCTTGGATCATCCCGAATGTGGGGTCGACCAGCAGCACCACCTGATTTGCCGTGTCGAGGAGTGACGTCCACGATCCAGACTTGGATGGATCGGGCACTCCGACGGTGGCCGTCAGGGTGAGCGCACCAGCGAAGAAATCCATCGCGGCCGCGCACGACACCCTCGCCTCGGATCCGTTCGAGGAGACGGTCTGCTCTGACGCCGACGGCTTGAGCACCAACTCAGCAATGGTGGATCCGCTCAGTGTCAGATTGACTTTCAACGACTTGTCGACATGAAACGTGCAGTGCACGGCTAGGTCGTTCCCAAGTCCGACGACGGGATTGTGGAGAGTCGTCATGCGGCGCGAACGATAGTCGGTGTCTCGAACCTCGGCCGCCAAACGGACATCGTCAACCGCAGGGGTCGGCGGCCCACCGTTCTACTGCGGCCATGAACGCTTCCAACTGATCGTCGGTGACGTCGAGGGCGAGCGCAATCATCCCCCGACGTGCGATGTAGAACCCCGCCTCGAGCATGGCGTGGAAGAACAGCTCCACCCAGCGCTCGTCGTCAGCGTGCAGGTTGAACATCGAGCCGACACCTGTCACCGTCATCGGAACGCCCGCGCCGGCCAGCGTCACGCCGAGCCGCTCGCGTAGCACATCACCGCGATCGTTGAGCGCAATGAGCGTCTCAGCAGTCAGCACGTCGCGCAGCGCCGCGACGCCTGCCGCCATCGAGACGACGTTGTTGTTGAAGGTGCCCGCTTGCGACAGCGCACCGCCCTGTGCGGGGTCGAACGCGGCCATGATCGAGCGACGGCCGCCGAACGCACCGAACGTCATCCCCCCACCCAGGTACTTGCCAAGCGTCGTCATGTCGGGCACCACACCGAAGCGTGCTTGCGCGCCACCGGGGTGCAGCCGCGACGTCATCACCTCGTCGAAGATCAAGACGCTGCCGTGCTCGTCGCACAGGTGGCGAAGCGCGTTCAGGAAGTCCAGCTCTGCGGGAATGCAGCCACCGGAACCCTGCACCGGCTCAACGATCACGCATGCAATTTCGGCCCCCACCGCAGCGAACGCTGCTTCCACCGCGGGAACGTCGTTGTACGGCACGGCGAGGAAATCGTGCGGCACATTCAGCGCTCCTGGCCCGTGAGCAAAGGTGAGCACGCCGCCGTGATATCCCTCCTCGAACACCAGCACCTTGCGTCGCCCGGTCACGTGCATCGCCGTGCCGATTGCCATCAGGTTCGCCTCAGTGCCGGAGTTGGTGAACCGCACCTGCTCGACGGATTCGAACCGGCCGCAGATGAGCTCGGCCAGCTCCACCTCGAGCGCATGCGTCGCCCCTATCGCCCAGCCACGATCAAGCTGCGCAATGATCGCGTCGCGCACTGCGGGCACCTGATGGCCGAACAGGCCGGCCGTGTAGTTGCCCAGAAGATCGACATAGCGGTGGCCGTCGACGTCGACCAGCACCGATCCCTCAGCCCGCTCGACCCGGAAGGGGAACGGATCGAAGTGCAACACCGTGCGGGTGTTGCCGCCCGGCATCACCTTTGCAGCAGCCACAGCCAACGCTGCCGACCGCGGTCGCCGATCCGCATACGCGCTGTGTGCAGCCACCAACGCCGAGTCAAGGTCGAGAGTCACCATGAGCCGAACTTACTGCCAGACACGAGGCTCGATGTCAGCGGTTCAGCTGAACCGCTAGCTCACTTGACTCCGTCTCAACACGAGATGGCTGGCCGGGGGCTCGGGCGAGAGCAGATGCACAGGCGAGCGCGGCGATACCACCAAGAACGAACGGTGCTCGAGGGGAAACGGCCTGGATGACCCAACCCATCGCCACCGCACCGATCGGAGTACTACCGAACCAGGCCATTTGGTGGAGGGCCATGACCCGACCCTGCATCGACGGCTCGGTCGCCTGCTGCACTGCGACCGTGTTGATCGACTGAAAGCATGCGGAAGCGAAGCCGAGCGGAACGCCCAGCAGCACAAAGGTCAGGTAGTTCGGCGCTGCTGCGAAAACCAGCAGCATGAGCCCAAAGCCAGCAGACGCCAGCCCGAGTGTGCGCCGCGGGTTCGGCGTGATACCAGCGGCGTACAGGCCGCCAAGAATTGAACCAATCGCGCTCACACTCATCGTCGTGCCAACGGCGCCCGCACCGAGATCGAACCCGAATCGCACCATCGAAGGAAAGGTGACTTGGAAGTTGAGAGCGATCACGCCGACCACCGCCATCACCAACAGTGGGCGGCGAACATCTGGGCGCTGCCGCACGTACTTGACAGCTGCCCGCAGGTTGCGGCCGGCTCGGGCACCGAGTGGGCGGGGAACGAGGTCGACGCGCTGAATGCTCGCTAAGGCAACCAAGACGACAACGAACGACACCGAGTTGGCGTAGAAACAAGATGCAACTCCGGTGGCTGCCACCATGGCCCCACCCAGCGCCGGGCCGACCAGTCGCGCTACTGACACCACCGTGCTGTTGGTTGCGACCGCACTGGGCAGCGCCTCACGACCGACGAGTTGGTACAGCAGGGCTTGCATTGCTGGCCGTTCCACCGCCAAGACCAGCCCAGACACGAATGTCAGCGCGTAGATCACGCCGAGGTCCGCGTGCCCCGTCGACACGACGAGGCCGAAGCTCAGCGCCAAGGCGGCCGAGACGGTGGAGGTCACCATCAGCAGTCTGCGATTGTCGACCCTGTCGGCAAGCACGCCGGCTGGCCCACCCAACAACAGGAGTGGCAAGAATTGCAGCGCAACAGCGAAGCCGAGCCGATCACTTCGACCGGTGAGATCCAGCACGAGCCAGGTGACCGCTAGGGCCTGCAACCACGTTCCGACACTGGAGATGACCTGCCCGACGAAGTACCGCCGGAAGTTGCGGTGCTGGAAGGCGGCGAAGCGTTGCATCATGAGTCCTGACGAACCAGCAGGACGGTGCCGATGGCCACCGCACCCGCTGCCCAGCAGCCCATGACTGCCGCATTGCCCACGCTGGACAATGCAGCCGCCAGGGTCTCAGGAGTGTCAGCGGCCGAGCGGGTACCCAACAGACCGTGGGCGGCAGTGAACGGCAGTAAGCGGGACACTGAGGCCGGAACGATGCTGCGCACGAGCGTCTCGACGGCGAGAGCCCAGATCAGCACTGATGTCACCGCAGCAGCACTATGCCGCACGATGAGACCAACGCCAAGACCCAGCACAGACGCAAGAGTGGTCAGGACCAGCGCCCAGGCCACACCCGACAGCGCGCCCGACGTGTCGCCGGCGTCCATCCCGCTGATGAGACCACCAACGAGACCACCGACGATTCCAAGGACACCCATTGCGAAGCCGAGCGCCGCGACGCTGACCGCCTTCGCCGAAACAATGATCGGCTTCGAGGGCCGGGCTGTCAGTGCGCCGGCGAGCGTGCCGTGTTGCACCTCTGAGGTGAACAAAAGTGTGCCGGCAACGACGGCGAAGAGTGTCGTCAGCCAACTCGACACCAGGAACGTGTTCCCGATGGTGAACGGCAGGTGGTCGTAGGGATCGGTCTTCACGACCGTGCCCAGAACCAGTGACATCGCGACGCCGACCACTGCGGTCAGGCCGACGAAGATCATCGTTGCACGGACAGAGCGGAGCTTGATCCACTCGCTTCGGATTGCTGCCCGCAGGTCGCGAGCGATCGGGGACGGGGTCGCGATGGAGGGCTGGTAGGTGACGATGTTCATTGGAAGTCCTTTCGGGTTGTGGTGATTCAGGAGGTCGGTGTTCGAGCGGGACATGTCAGACGGCCGCGTAGCGGGCGGCGTCGCGAGTGAGGTCGAGGAGAATGTCCTCGAGGCTGAGCGAGCGGTCACGGCCGAGGGTGTCGGTCAAGGGCTCGGCGGTGATGAGGCGGCCATTGCCGACGACCACGAGATCGTGGGCAAAGGTGGCGAGCTCAGCAATGAAGTGACTCGAGACAAAGACTGTGCGGCCTTCATCGGCGAAGCCGGTGAGCATGGTGCGCAGCCAACGGATGCCATCAGGGTCGAGACCGTTGGCGGGCTCATCGAGCATCAGCACCTCCGGGTCGCCCAGCAGCGCGCCTGCGATCGCGAGTCGCTGACGCATTCCCAGCGAGAACCCGCCCACCCGCTGACCGGCGGCAGCATCGAGGCCGACGAGGTGCAGCACTTCCTCGACTCGAGTCTCGGCCAGCGAGCTCATCGCAGCCATCGCCAGAAGGTGATTTCGAGCCGAGCGACCAGGGTGCATCGCACGAGCATCGAGGACCACACCCACCGTGCGGGCTGGGTCGCGAAGCTCGGCATAGTCAACACCGCCGTACGTGACGGTGCCGTGATCTGGTCGAGCGAGGCCGACCATCATGCGCATCGTGGTCGACTTGCCGGCGCCATTCGGGCCGACGAAGCCGGTGATGTGCCCAGCCGCGAGGTTGAACGACAGATCGTCGACAACGGTCTTCTTGCCGTAGGACTTGGTGAGATGGAAAACGGTGATCATGATTTGCTCCTTGTGTCTGTGGCTTCTTTGTCTGAGGTCTGGTTGTTGGGGGTGATGGAGATCAACTCGGCGTTGATCGATGCCAGGTACGCCACGAGGCCGTTCAAGTGCGACGGGTCACGAACGGTTCCGATGAGCCGGGTGAAGCCGGCGTCGTCGCAACTGTGGGTGAAGTCGTCGATGAACGGGCCAAGCAGGCGGCTGCTGAAGCGACCGCGAAGCCAGATCTCGTGGGTGTGTACGTCGGGCATGTCGGTACTGTCCCAACAGACCAGGTGAGAAGGCTTCACCCCATCGGCAATTCACCCGGGTGAAGGCCAGCTAGGTTCGCCCCGTGGACCCGCAGCCGAGCAGCAACCTGGCGGCCACGAAGGTTCGCCCCCCGACGCCCCCCACCCGCCTTGTCGATCGCAGCCGCCTCCGGGCGATGTTGGAGGAGGCTGTCGGCGAGGGCTTGCCGCTCGTGCTGGTGAGCGCGCCCGCCGGGTCAGGCAAATCGACCCTGGTGGCTGGATGGGCCGCAACGCAAAAGAGTGCCGTGGCATGGCTTCAGCTGGAGGAATCCGACGCCGACCCTGCTCGGTTCTGGGTGTCGGTCGTTGCCGCAATCGGGAGCGCCCGCGCAGAAGTTGCCGCTCACCTCGAACCGCTGGTCGTCGGCTCGCTTGGTTCGGGCCAGATCGTCGTACCCGCTCTCGTCAACGAGATCTCATCGTTGACAGATCGGCTCGTCGTCGTGCTTGACGACTACCACCTGATCGACGATCCCGATGTGCACCGTGGTGTCGAACGCCTCCTTGACCTGTGCCCGCCGCAGCTCACGGTTGTGTTGATCACCCGCGCCGACCCACCGTTTCGACTTGGGCGAATGCGCGTGCGCGGTCGAGTCCGAGAGGTTCGTGCCGCCGAGCTCCGTTTCGACCGGACCGAGGCCGCCACGCTGCTCGGCGCAGCCGCGGAGGGACTCGACCAACAGCGGCTCGACGACCTATGCGACCGCACGGAGGGCTGGGCCGCAGGGCTCGTCCTGGCAGGGTTGTCCCTCGAACGTTCCGCAGATTCCCGTGCTTTCGTCGAGACATTTCATGGCGACGATCAGCTCGTGGCCGGGTATCTCACGGACGAGTTTCTTGCTGTCCTTGACGACGAAGACCGTCGCCGAATGGTGGAGGCCGCAGTGCTCCACCGGCTGTCGGGCCCCCTGCTTGATTCGGTGACCGGCTCGAACGACGGCGCTCGCTGGCTCGCCAGCCTCGCCGCCAGCAATCAGCTCGTCATCCGGCTCGACGCCGTCGGCGAGTGGTACCGCTATCACCATCTCTTCCGCGACCTACTACTCCTCGAGGCACGACGCTCGATGCCGGACCGTTTGCCCGACCTGCATCGTCGTGCTGCTGCGTGGTTCAGTGCGTCGGGCTACCCCTCCGCCGCTGTCGACCATCTGTTGCTGGCAGGTGACCGAGAGCAGGCAATGTTGCTGATGCGAATCGTCGGGCCGGACCTCCTTGGAAGTGGCCGGTTGCGAACGCTGCGCAACATCCTCGAACGACTCGGCGAGGGCGGAGAGCTCGATGCGATCTGCTCTGCCCTGTCCGGTTGGGACCGCTACCTCATCGGTCGCTACGACGACGCCCAGAGGCTTCTGGACAGGGCGACGGCCGCGCTGCCCGCCGACGTGGACCCGATGCGGACCATGCCGCTACGCATCAACCTTGCACTCGGAAAGGGCGACGTCGCTACCGCTTTGACGGGCGCGAGAGACGTACTCGCCGCTGGCCACATCGAGGCGCGAGCCAGCGAGTTGACGACCGCAGTGGGTGCAGCCTTCGCCTGGGCAGGCTTGCCAGAGGAAGCGCGCTTCACTCTCGCTGTCGCACTCGCGCGCACCGAAGACGAGAAGCGAGTGACAGCTCTCGCGATGGCACTCGTCGCACTGGCGGTCGTTGAATTCCACAGTGGGGAGGGCGAGGCAGCTCGTGCGGCAGCTCAACGAGCGCTCGACTTCGCCACCACCTCCGGCCTTGGCGAGTACCACGGCATCGCCCCAGCAGTCGCCATCCTGGCGGCCGTGGGTCCGCCTGGTGCAGCGTCCAGGATCGATGCCGAGCGCGCCGTCGCACTTGCCAGACGTGCATCGACGCTGCTGGGGCTCGTGTTCGCGTTGACCTTGGCCGGTGACGTGCTGCTGCGGGAGGGCGTCGACCACGGGAGAGAGCTCGTTCAAGAGGCCCATCGGCTGATGGAACAGTCCCCAGACGTCGGCATCAACCGCCCGCTACTGGAGCGAGTCGCTGCCAGACATCGAGTTGCTCGATCCCGGCCTGCCCTGGCGACAGGCCTGGTGGAGCAACTGTCCCAACGGGAGCTCGCCGTGCTCCGCTATCTGCCGTCCACGCTGTCGCTCGCCGAGATTGCGCGAGAGCTCTACGTGTCGCCGAACACCGTGAAGTCGCAATGCAGCGCGATCTACCGCAAGCTCGCAGTGACAAGTCGCAAGGCAGCTGTGCAGGCCGCCCGCGAATACCGCTTGCTCTGACCATTCAGGAAACCCCTTTACAGATCCGCTTCGTTGCTCGGTCCGCCACCTTTGGGCCGACAAGTTGACGCATGAGCAGCAGCTCGTCGAGCAACGCAATCGCTGCCGCCTGCGTGGCCTTGGCTTGATCGACACCGAGCAGTCGACCGGCGTCAGCTGCAAGTTCAAATCATTCATCGCTGGCCGACAAATCCCGGGCCTCGGCGCAGGGCTGGACTGGGCGCGCCACTCCCAATGCTGACCCCGTCGCGCGAGTCAGATGACTAGAGATTGCCAGCGTTGAGACGAGCGATCACTTCGACCGCGCGGACACGGACTGCTGGCAGATCGCTGAGCCGCTGCGCAGCGCGGACCTGCTGGGCCATGCGTGGATTGCGCACGAAACGATCGGCGTGGCGGGCGATGAAGTCCCAGTACAACGTGGTGAACGGGCACGCATCGTCGCCAACACGCTTCTTGCGGTCGAAGCGGCAGCCGCGGCAGTGGTCGCTCATACGGTCGATGTACGCGCCACCGGCGGCATACGGCTTCGTGGCCATCATCCCTCCGTCCGCGTGCAGCGACATGCCGACGACGTTCGGCACCATCACCCACTCGGCTCCGTCGACGAAGCCGGCCCACATCCACCGGGTCATCGCCTGTGGTTCGACACCGGCGATCAGCGCAAGGTTTCCGAGGACCATCAGCCGCTGGATGTGATGGAGATAGCCGTGATCATTCAGCGACTGCAGCGTGTGCGAGACGCACTTCATCTCGGTCGTCGCCGCGCCGGTGAAGGCTGGCGGCAAAGGGTTGTGCGCGCCCAGCTCGTTGAGTGCCGCGTACTCCGGCCCCCAGAGCCAGTAGAGACCCCAGACGTACTCCCGCCACCCGATGATCTGGCGGATGAAGCCTTCCGCACTGGCGAGTGGCACAGCACCCGACCGATACGCATCCTCCGCCGCGTCGCACACCTCACCTGGTAACAGCAACCCGATGTTGAGATACGGCGACAGCAAACTATGGGCGAGGTGCCAACTCGCAGTCGTCATCGCGTCCTCGTGCGGTCCGAAGTGAGGCAACAGGTTGACGATGAAATGATCCAGACGCGCGAGTGCGCCCTCGCGTGTCGTCGCCCAGGTTCCGTCTGGCTCAGCACCCCACGTCTGCGCACGCAGCCGGTCGATCACGTCGCGATCGACATCGTCCAGCCCGTCGCGTAGTGGAGAAGGCCAGCGACCACTCGCATCCTTCGGTGGCGGCTCGCGGTTTTCTGCGTCGAAGTTCCAGCGTCCGCCCGCAGGCTCCGGGCCGTCCATCAAAACACCGAGTCGGCGACGCTGCCATCGATAGAAGTGCTCCATCGTGAACGACTTGCGACCGTTTGCCCACTCGGCGAACTCGTCGTAGTGGCACAGGAACTGATTCGAACGAACGACCTCGACGTCGAGGCGGCGCAGCAACGCCAGCCCGTCACGGCTCGCCGGCTCGGTCGCCAGTACTCGCTCCGGCTGGAACTCACGTCGATGCTCGGCCAGCCCTGCTGCGAGCGATGCGGAACGGCGCTCGTCAACCTCAAAGCCAGCG
>JANOYI010000524.1:0-10677 GCA_031428795.1 Ilumatobacteraceae bacterium
CGCCCGCCGCCCGGTACGGGCCGACCACATCGCTGCTGCAAGCTGCGAGCGGGCAGAGTTGTGCGAGCAGAGGAACAACATCTCACCGCGCGGCGCACGACCCAGGATCTCGAACCCGGCGATCAGCGGGCGAGTGAGTCGCACGTACTTGCGCCGACCATCGCCAGCCGACGGCGACCGCGAGATCAGCCCGACGTTCTCCAACACCTCGAGGTGGTGGGCAAGCAGGTTCGACGGTATCGCCAAGCGATCAGCCAGCTCCCTTGGCGAGCGGTCACTCGTCGCCAACTCTTCAACGATCACCAATCGTGCCGGTTCACCGAGCGCAGCGTGCACTGAGGCACGCGCTCTCAAGTCTTTGGCTTGCATTTCACTCATCACACTTTGACTCAATCAATGTTGAGTGAGCTTGTCAACCTTGCCGCGATGAACAACGGATGAACTACGAACCGAAGCTGAGGCGATGCCAGCTCCGAAACGTGTCGACATCGACGACCTCTACGCCCAACTGCCTGAGCGGGCGGTGCCGCACCTCACGACACTCCGTGGTAACGCACGTTGTTCTGGTCAAGTCACGCTTCACCTGACTCACGCGGTCGAGCGTGGCCGAGTGCGTTGACGAGTCCAGGCGCTGTGGCTGCGTACGTCTCCGCCCTCCGGCCTGGCCAGCCACGAATAGGGATGGGTTGCTACGACCTTCAGTTGAGCGACGCGCGTCTGATAGCCAGGAACCGGGGCGAAGGTGGAGGCGATGGGAACAACCTTCAAGGCGCGCACCGGGTCGTCCAGCAGAACTTGTACTTTGCGATGCTCGGCGAGCTCCGCCAACGTCTCGGCGATGAACACCAGTCGCTTCGAGCTCAACTGAAGACGGTCGAGCAACGGCTCGTCGAACACAAACACCACCGGTGCCTCGGGCCACGCGATCAGCGCAGGATCGCGGGAACCGAGCGACTCGGCGGTCAGCCACACCGCGTCGGGTGTACCGCTGATCAGCGGTTCCTTCGGGCCGACCAGATCGTCGCCGGAACGCAGCCAGGCATCGTCGATCGGTTCACCCGACTCGGCTGTTGGCCAGTCCTGTATGGGGCATGCTGCTGCGAGTGGGCACGACTCGCACCACGCACGAGCCCGTCGCTCGACCTGCCAACGCGAGAAACCATACGACTCTGAGGTCATCGAGCCGACCGACCACTGCCAGCCGTAGCGGTTGGCCGCACGCGAGCCGTCGAGTAGGTGTCGGAACATCCATTCCTCTCCCTCGCGCCAGTCATGGCCGGCACGCACCGACCAGTGCGAGGCCACCCACATCCGAGTCTGATTGACCAGCCAGCCCGTCTGCTCCAGCTCCTCTCGCACCTCGCGCAGGCACACCATCTCGTCGTCGACCGGCTCTGCCCATCGCGTCGAACCGACGGCTGGCTGACGCCGTAGCGCCTTGCGGTTGCGGGCGCCGACCCGCGCATACAGATGACGGGTGTACTCCTGCCACCACAACTCATCGACGAACTTGCGGCGATCGGATGACGGTGCGTCGTGAGTGGCGGCGATCGCCTCCGCCAGTGTGATGAGGCCGTATCGGATGTAGGGCGAGAGTGCGGTCGCCCCTCGGCTACTCGGCGGGTGGACCTGACTGCGCCGTTTCGCGTAGCCGGTCACGTCGAGCGAAGCGAGCGCTGCATCCGCCGCACGCTGCCCACCGCGACGCGCAGGGCGCGCACTGGCGCCAGGGTCGCACACCAGGTGGCCGAGGTGTCGATCGACCCAGCCAGTCGCCGTGTCGAAGGTCGGGACGGGAAGCTCCGGCACCAACTCATCGTGCCAGCGGTCGGCAAGCGCCGCCACTCCTGCGCTTGTTGATGTGGCCGGTGGCGGGTTCGCCAAGGGCAGGCCTATGACCAAGGCGCATCCGTTACATCGGTGGTTTGGGGAGTTGTCGAAATGGGTAAATCCTGAGCATGGACGCAATCACCCTTCTCAAAGATGAACACAACACCGTCGAGCAGCTTTTCAAGCGGTTCGAGCAAGCTGGCGAGCGAGCACACGTGCAGAAGCGCCAGATCGTCGACCGGATCATCGAGGAGCTCTCGGTGCATGCGGCGATCGAAGAGCAGGTCTTCTACCCCGTCGCCCGCGCGGCCGTTCCGGACACCGAGACCATCGCCCTCGAGAGCCTCGAGGAGCACCACATCGTCAAGTGGTTGTTATCGGAACTCGAGGAAATGGACCCCGCCCACGAGCGTTTCGACGCCAAGGTCACGGTCCTGATCGAGAACGTGCGTCACCACGTCGAAGAGGAAGAGAACGACTTCTTCCCCAAAGTGCGCGCACATCTCGGCCGTAACCAACTCGCCGAAATGGGCGAGACGATGGCCAACGCGAAGAAGACGGCGCCGACGCGACCGCACCCCCGCATGCCCGACTCCGGCCCCGCCAACGCTGTTGCCGGAGCAATCACGGGCGTCGTCGATCGGGTCGGCAACAACATCAGCGGTATTGCCCAGGGCAGCGTGACCGCCGTCCAGGACCTCATTGCACGCATCACCGGCTCGGACCGACCGAAGGTCTCACCGACCGGCTCCTCGACCGCCCGCCAGCGGGCAACTGGGGTGCGTTCGGCTTCCACCACAGTGACCGAAGGCCTGCAGGAGACGGTCCGCACCGCAAAGTCCGGTGCCAAGGCAACCGCAAAGGCGGCCAAGTCCGGAGCCAAGGGCACCGTCACGTCGGCCAAGAAGGCCACCACAGCGACAGCGACAACGGCCAAGCGCGCCGCCACCACGACCGGCCGTACAGCGAAAGCGGCCGGTAAGAAGACGGTTGCAACAGCTCAGCGAACTGCCTCGAAGACGGCTGCAGCCGCATCCGGCTCACGCTGATCAGTTCAGTCCTCACGAATAGACCCAATGGGCGGCCAGTCGCAAGTGCGGCTGGTCGCTCGGCGTTTTGCAGCTGAGAGCGCTGCCTGCATTCGGCGTAGGCGACAGGTCAGGTGACGGGTTACTCTGCTGGCGTGTTGAACGGGAAAGACGGGCCGAACGCCTGCTCGGCTTGTGGAGCAGAGTGGCCAGCGACTCAGCGGTTCTGCGGCGAATGCGGTGCCGCTCTGGGTGCGCCCGCTGTGGCCGAGCCCGAACTGCGCCAGTTGACGATCCTGTTCTGCGACCTCGTTGGTTCCACCGAGCTGTCCACGAGGCTGGACCCGGAGGACCTCAGCGACGTCATTCGCTCGTTTCACCAGGTGTGCGAGGCCGTCATCGCCGGTGCTGGTGGCCACGTGGTGAAGTTCATCGGCGACGGCGTCCTCGCGTGCTTCGGTGCCCCAGTTGCACTCGACGATGCCGTTCTGCGGGGTGTCCAGGCTGCATGGGACCTGGTCGATGCGACCAGAGCGATCACCGAACCCGACGGCAGCCAGCTGGCCTCGCGGGCTGGCGTGCACACCGGTCAGGTGGTGCTGGGTGCGACAGGGGCAGGTACCGCACTGGTGCAACTGGACGTCATTGGTGAGGCGGCCAACATCGCCGCGCGCTTGCAGTCCGAGGCTGCTCCGGGCACGGTGCTCGTCAGCGGCGACACAGCAGAGCTGCTCGCCCCGCACGTCGAACTCGTCGACGGAGCCGACACGCAGCTCAAAGGGATCACTCGGCCCGTGTGGGCGTGGCGGGTTGCCGCAGTCGGCACCCCGCTCGACGAACTCGGCCCTCGCTCACGCAGAGCTGGTGCCACTCTCGTAGCCCGTGAGGCCGAGCTGGCGATTCTGCTCGGCCGCTGCCACATCGCCGCCCAGGGCGACCCTCAATTTGTCGTTTTGGTGGGCGAACCCGGGATCGGGAAATCGCGGTTGCTCCGCGAACTACGCGACTCGCCGGCCCGCCCGCCCGGCCGCCTCGTCTTCATGCGCGGTCTCCAAGATCGAGCAACGACGCCGTTCGCTCCGTTGCTCGATCTACTCAACCGGCACGGAGACGACCTGCCCGTTGCACTCAAAGCCGAGCTGGCGCAACTGCTTGGACCCGCCCCAAGTGCCGCCACTGCGACCACACCCGACCTTCGTCGCCGCCTCGCCATCGAAGCAACGTGTGATGCCGTACTCGGCCTGGCCCACGCGGACCTGCTGCTGCTTGTTCTCGACGACCTCCAATGGTTTGACGCGTCCACGCTCGAGTTCCTGTTTGCGCTCCGCGAACGCTCGACAGCCAGCAAGCTCGTAGTCCTCGCATCGGCCCGACCGGAGTGGACTTCGCCGTGGCCGACTGCGAGCGACGTCACCGTGCTTCCCCTTCCCCGTCTTGATCCGGCGGCGATCCGTCTCGTCCTCGCCGATCTCGGCGTGACCGATCCCGAAGTGATCGATGCTGTCGTAGAACGGTCGGAAGGCGTGCCACTGTTTCTCGAGGAGTTCGCCTGGCAGGGCCACGATGGCCACCAGATGGATGTGCCGCTGACCGTGGCCGATCTACTGAGGGCCCGCATGGAGCGCCTCGGCCCGGAGCTGGAGCTGGCTCGGGCATGCAGTGTGTTCGGCAGGGACATTGATGTCGATGTTGCCGCTGTTGCGCTGGACATTCCGGTCGACGAGCTTCGCAATCGACTGTTCGGACTCGTCGCCGCCTCAGTGCTGCGGGAACGCAGCCGTGGCCGCACATTTTCCTTCCAGCACGTCCTGCTCCGCGACGCCGCCTACGACACTCTGCTCCGATCACAGAAGGTCAAGCTGCACCGCGCTGCGGCGGTGGCTATCGACAGCATCGGGGCCTCCGCCGGAGCTGCATCTGCAGAGCAACTGGCTCGCCATTGGAGCCTTGCGGGCGAGCACGAAAGAGCCTTCGACTCTTGGATGGCTGCTGCGCGTCTGGCGAGCGACCGCACGGCGTTGGTGGAGGCGATGGCCCACTACGAGGCGGCCGACGCAGCACTACGCGAGACCCAGCCCGGCCACGAACGCGACCGGAGCGAGGTTCGGTTGATTCTCGCCAAGGGTCCGGTTGCGATGCGTTTGTTCGGCGGCGGGCACGAATCATTGCGAGCGATGTACTCGCGAGCCGACGAGCTGTGCGCCGCCGAGTCAGACAGGGGACAGCAGGCGCGGGTGCTGCTCGGCGTCTACTCGCTGTGGTTGTCGACGCCCGACTTCCGAGCAGCGCGGGCGGGCCTCGAACGACTGATGGAAGTTGCCAATGATCTGCCAGTGTTCGCGGGTACGGCACACTTCCTCGCCGGATCGACACTGCACCTCAGTGGCGAGTACGACGACGCCGTCGTTCATCTCCGCCAGTCGCTGGAACTGCAGGCCACGGAGGTCAGCCGCCGTGGCAACCCGACACCGATCTGGATCCATGGCCTGCTCGGCGACATGGCGTGCGCCACCAACCTCGGCCAGGCGGCGAAAGAGTTCGACCTCGGGTTGGCCGAGCTGGAGCGCCGAGATGACTCACCCTTCGAGAGTGCCTGGCTGCATCACACCGCTGCAAAGGCGTTCGCCGTTCACGGCGAGGTGGAGCGCGCGCGTCATCACGTCACCATCGCCTCTGGACTCGCGACGCGCTACGGCCTCGCCCAGATCGCCCCGCAGGCGGACAGCGTGGCGGCGTGGGTGGATGCCATGGATGCGAAAGCCGCAACGAACAGCGGCGAACCGGCATCGCGAATCCAGCGAGCGCTGGACGACATGGAACGATGCGGCTCGCGCGCCGACTCGTCTCGTCACCGACTATTGCTCGTCCGCGTGCTGCGAATGGGCGGCCGCATGGAGGAAGCGCTCGCTGCGCTGGTCGACGCTGAGCGGTACATCGACGCAACCGGCGAGCGCGTGCACGCCGAAGCGCTCGCCAAGGAACGCGCCGAGCTCAGCGGTGGCGTGAGCTAGCTCGGCGAGGGGTCCACAGGCGCCAGGCCGGCTCGCCCTTCGCGCACCTGACGGGGTAGCCAGGCCACGATCCGAGAGCCCGGCGAGAAGTGCTGCAACTCCGGTTGATGGTCACCGCCGATGCCGGCCGCCCCGAGCAGCGTGTTCTTCCGCAGCTCCACATCAGCCTCTTGGAGGTCCCACGCTCGATGAATCTCGTCCAGCTCGTACACCTCTCCGCGCCGGACGGCGAAGGCCGAATACTGCCCAGCGAGTGAATGGACCGGCGAGCCCGGATCCGCTGCCCTGACAGGTTTCCGTGCGGCGTACAACGCTTCGAACTCTGCCGCAGGACGGCTGCGCACCCATCGTGGACCTGAAATCGCACGGAACCCGTCGCCCTCAGGGCGTACGTCCAAATTTGGTGAGTACAGATATGGAATCCCCGACGAGCGTCGTGTGACCCACGAGGCGAACCTGTCCGCGCCCTCGATACTCAGAAAGTACAAGCCGCGCCGCCCTTGAAACTGGACGTTGACGGCGACATCGATCTCGCCGAAGTTGCGCCACCGTCGTGGAAGAGGCATCGGTGACCGTCGGAACTTCACGTCGGAGACGTGCAGGGCAATGAGGGACACCCACACGCTCCCGTCGTAGGTGACCAACTCCAGCTGCGACGGGACCAGGGAGCGGAGCTCCGCCGACGTGAAGCGATAGTGAAGGAACAAGACGTTCTCTTCGATCAGTGCCGTCTGCCAAGGCCGTTGCGGTTGATGCTGCTGCATCGACGGATCGGCGAGGACGTCGTCCACCCACGTCGGCATCAGTGATCCGCCTTCCTTGTCGCCAGGTGTAGGGCGTTGCTGAGCCAATGGATCGACCGCGGGAAGTGCGGGCTCCATGGCTCGCTGCGCTGGAATCGCCGGCGGTCGAGCCAGCGGAACAGACTCAGCGAGCGCGGCTGGTGCAGTTCCCAAACCTTGCAGCGTGGAGCGGTGTTTCCGGTCCGTTCGAGGATTGCGTTCACTGCTCTGCGCGCCGCTTCGTTCGCGCCTTCCATCGAGGCCAGGTCGGTGTTGGTGCGCACGTAGTCCGACGCGAGAAAGAAGTTCTGGATCTCGGTGTGCGCCAGCGGTCGGAGGTCATGGCTGCCACAAACGTTGATGAACAGCGGCTCGTGATTGTCGGTCGCGCCGCCGCCTTCGCCCCCACCGAAGAACACGATGTCGGGATCGATGAAGTACGAGTGGATGTTGCTGTCAGCGAGTTTCTCGGGGGGTAATCCTGGGAGACACCGGCGCATTTGGTCGAGAGCTTCGTCGCGGATCTGATCGGGCGTGCATTGCCGCGCGGTGAGGCCGTTGTGGCCCGCGGTGTTCCAGTCCGACACGTCGACGGAGAGCACGCCGCAAACCGTGTGATCGCCGTCGTCAGCAACACGGTGCTTCCAGAACTGGTTCTGGGAGATTGCGGTCAAACCCCACGGCGATCCTGCGAAGGCAATGTGGCCGTTCACGATCGGCACGTCCTCGCGGAGGTAGAACTGCATACCCGACATCCACGCCACGTCGCCACCCAACGTCCGAGCCGCACCGAGCGACGGTGCCGCGGCGGAAATCGCATCACTGAACAACCGGGATGCCACCTCGACCGGGACCGCACAGATGTACTGGTCTGCCACGACAGTTCGAACGCCATCGGGGCCGTTCACGACTGCTCCCGCCAACCGGGCTCCGGCGCTGTCGAGCTGCAGCTCCGACACCGTGGTGTCGAAGTGAAAACGCACACCCTTGCCGACCAGGTACTGATGCCACGGCTCGACCCACACCTCGTTCGTCGGCCCATTGAGCAGGCGGTCGGACTGCTTGCCCCACCGCATGCCGTCGAGTAGGAGTGCGACAAGGATGTCGCCCACAGTTCGAGCACTGGCTCGGTCGCCAGACGCCGCAATGAGAGTTCGCGTCATCGCACCGGCGAACCACTGTTGATACGCGACTGACTGGTTCGCCGCGTCGATGAATTCCACCCATGACTGCTGCTCGTACTCCGCCACGCGACGCTCCTCGCAGCTGGTCATCACCTGCCAGAGCTTGCCCACGAAGTGTTCGATGTCGGCGGTGGCCAGCACCTTGCGAAAGCCGGCCATGTCGGCCATGTGCTCAACGAGCTCTTTGATGTTGCGCGGCCCGATGCTGGGCGCCTTCAGCGGGGGGCCGTGTTCTGACGCGAAGTAGCCCATCGACGCCGCGACGAGGTTGTCTGAGGCATGCCCACCGCCGGGCAGCGGAGTCCGTTCCATGGTGTCAATGACGTGGCGATAGAAGCCTGGGAAGAACCGGAAGCCGTGTTCACCCGGCAGACCTGTCTGGCCCTCCCGGTCGATCACCACGGATCGAGCCTTCCCACCAGGGATCGACAATCGGTCGTAGACGTCGACCGTGAAGCCGCGCTCCACCAGCTCGTGAGCCGCCGCCAGCCCACCCATTCCGGACCCGAATATTGCAACGCTCATGTCGACCCCCGTCAGTCCGAACGCGCACAATACCGCGCTCGCCGAGCGGCCTGAACGGGACGGCTACATTGTCGCCACGACGGACGGGGCAGCCCTGGGATGCAGCTTCGCCCGCTCGACGGGAGAACTTGCAATGAACACCGTTTCAACATGGGCACAACAAGCTGATTCTGACCTGCGCGCAGTGGAGGACGATCCGGCGGCGCGACTGGAGTTCGCTCGATCGTTCTTCACGAAGCACCCTGACGAGCATCTGCAGGAGTTCGGGAACTCGGAACTCGCCTTCATGGAGTGGGAGGTCCGTCGGGGGTGCCTGAACCCGCTCACCGATCCGGGCCACGCAGGCAGCCCATGGTGGCGGGCGGTGAACGGCGCATTGCTCCGCGACGCTCGAGAAGCGCACCTCCTCTTCGATGAGGGCCGAACGTCGACCGAAGGACTGGCGTCGAACCCAGGTGTCCAACGGTGGCTCGAATTCATGGAAAAGCCGAGCGCGGCGCACTGGTACCTCGCGCACAACACCAGCATCACCGCCGGCTACCTCCGGTTCGCCGACATGGCAGCGAACGAACGTGGCCACGAACAGAAGCTGATGAATCTGGTGCTGTATCGAGTGCTGTTCACGCAAGCCGTCGTCGACGACCAACGGTGGACGTTCGGTTGGCTGGGCGGACTTCTTCGCGGCCTCGTCAGCCCGACAAGCCGCATGGTCGCCATCGTGGTGAATCGACGAGACCTCTACCCAGCCACGTACCCACTTTCCGAGGAGGACTGCCGAACACTCGATCGGCGGTTCAATCACTTGGGCAATGTGTTCGTTTCAGTGATCGACATGGCAGTCATCGGGGGTCAGCTCCCGCGCCTGTACGACTACGCCGCCACCACTCTGGACACGCCGGACCTGCGAGCGTTCAACTGCCGGCACATGGCCTGCTATCCGTGGGGTGTCCGCATGAACCCCTACGAGTTGGACGCCATCCGGTCGTCCGACAGACCGTCGCTGCCGGTGAGGATGATCAGCCGAGTGATCCACGGATTCACCGGCCGTTGAGCCGTTCAGTCGTCGAGTCGTCGGGTCGTAACAGAAATGGTGAAGGAGAACGCATGAGGATGCCCTGGATCATGACGCAGCGGTGGGCGCACCTTTTGTACCTGCATTACCGCGTCGACGAGACGCACCTTCGCTCGCTCGTGCCCGATGGCCTCGACCTGGACGTCATCGACGGCAGCCATTGGGTGAGCCTGATTCCGCTGCGAATGGAACACGTGCACCTTCGCGACGTCATCCCCATTCCCACTACGTCGCAGTTTCCTGAGCTCAACCTGCGCACCTATGTGCACTACGGCGACACGGCAGGCGTGTGGTTCCTCAGCATCGACGCCGCCAGCTTCTTCAGTACAGAGATTGCGAGCCGTCTCTTCCGACTTCCATACCATGACGCGTCGATGACGTTCGCGGAACGCGATGGTGGGTTTCACTTCACCAGTCGACGCGACGGCGACGAGGCTGTGCGTCTCGAGGTCGACTACACACCGCACGGCACACCCGGCCCGCCCGAGGATGGCTCGGTGCTGGCCCAGCTCGCCGAGCGGTACTCGATGTTCTCGGCCAGACGATCGGGAGCGTTGCTCCGCGGCGACATCTCACACGACCCGTGGCAGGTGCAGCAGGTCGATGCGAACATCGGCACCAACACGATGCTCGATGCTGTGGGTTTGAAACCCCTCGACGAGCCCCTGATGGCGTACTCCCCCGGCACGACCGCGGTGGCATGGCCGATGAGTGCGGCTCGGCCGTGCCGGGCGAGGAAGGCGTAGCCGAATACGTCGAACGATCGTGCTTGTGATTCACCCGTCGCGCCACCGAACGTGTCGACGGGTGGTCCAATGACCACCTGAGCGAATCCGAAGTCTTCGAGCATCTGTTGCCAGCCCGCACGGGGCAGCCCTCCGGCTATTCAACCGGTCCACCTCGGCCAAGCTCAACCCGAGTCGTGATCGCCCGGCGACACCGCTCAGAGTGTCCAGGCTGCGGCGATTGCACCGACGTGGCGGTGGTCGGTGCCGCAGCAGCCACCCACGACTTGCAGCCCGGGCAGCACCGCCCGAAGCGCCACGTAGCGAGCGGCCAGGTCGGCCGGGTCACCGGCATCGAGCTCGACCATCTCGTCGAGCTCCGCGTGGCTCAGCTGTGACGCGTTCGCCCGGACGCCCCCAATTCGTGCGGCCCACGGTGCCGAGCCGTCGAGCACATGGTCAAAATGCGCTGGATGGGCGCAGTTGATCATGTAGTGAATGGGGTAGCCGCCGGTCGCCA
>JANOYI010000525.1:0-1889 GCA_031428795.1 Ilumatobacteraceae bacterium
CCGCGTCCGGCGAGGGTTTCGAGCACTTGCCGCCACACTCGGCACACCCGCCAACCCACCACAACCCTCACGAGCCGGACCCGGACGCCCCAAAGGCACCCGCCGACCACCCAGAACCCGCCACCCAGCCATCAAGAAAGCCGCATGACCAAGGCACCCAGGGTTTAATCGCAAGCTTAGAGCGCGCGCCGATAGGTCAGGTGGCTGGGCTCCAACGGTCGGCCCACTTGACGAGTTTGACGGTGATCACGAGGGCGACGGCGAGTGCGATCTGGTCGAGGCGGTGGTGGATGAAGCGGTCGGTGTTGCGGCGTAGTTGCCCGAAGTTCGACATCCACGAGTTCGTCCGCTCGACGGGCCAACGCATCCCGAGCGACACCGGCTTCTTGGCCACCTTGCCCTTGGCGGTGCCGGGCTCGCGCTTCTTGGCGGCGACGAGATCGTCGATGCCCAACTCGACGCACAAGGCACGCACGATGCTGTTGTCGTAGCCGCGATCGAGATGCAGCGTTTCGATATCGGCGAGCAGACCGCGGGCGTCGACTGCGTCCAATGTGGCTTCGAGCAGCACACAGTCGTTGCGGTTCGCGCCGGCTTGTTCCCAGCCGATCGGGATCCCGTTTCGTTCGGTCGCGATCGACCACTTCCAACCGCATTTGCCCCGGTCAACAGGGTTCGGGCCGGTTCCTTCACCACCGAAGGGTGCTTTGTGTTGCGACCCATCGACCGCGACTTCAGACAGATCAAGCCCGATGATCCGGTCATAGCCCTCGAGCGCTTCGTCGACCAGACCATCGAACACACCAGCCTCCCACCATTCGTCGCGACGTCGCCGAAGCGTTGTTTCGGAGCCTTTCCCGAGACGGCCAGCGACATCCCACGAGCAGCCAGTGACGAGCCGGAACAGGATTGCTTGGAAGCATTCGAAGTTGTCGCGCCGTGGACGGTGACAGCCCAACGGATGATCATCAACCACGTCGGGCAGCCGCGGTTCGACCGCTGCCCAGATTGCCGTGACAACACGCGGATGAAGTGCAAGCATGAAGATGACCTCCACTTGGTCGTTCGATTGGATTCGCACCCCGCATCACAGCGGGGCCAACCCAACGACCGGTGGATGGTCAACTACCTGCGCCTATCGGCGCGCGCTCTAAGCATCGACGGGGCGAACGCCATCGATCAAAGCCTGCAGGCTCTTGTCAAACCGCTCGTCCGGCGCAATAGGCGCGGAGAGCAACGTTCTTCGGTAGCTGACTTCCAAGTCGCGCTGCACGGAGCGGACGGACATTGACAGCACTGCGGCGATTTCGACCACCGGGGCATCGAGCCAGAACGTCATGAAGACCACGGCGCGCTGGCGGACCGATAGAGAACGCGCCGCCGCGACCAGCTCCGGCCGCAACTCCGCGGCGGCGTCGGTCACCGCCCAGAGCCCTACCCTTTGCTCGCGCGCCAAGCGACGACTACTTGCCCTCGCCGCAGTCTTCGCCTGATTCAGCACTGACCGATAAAGGTATGCACGTCGGTTGCTGACCTCTTGCCAGCCAGGCGTCGAGAAGGCACGAAGCATTGCGTCTGCCACCACATCCTCGGCGTACGACGGACCTGCGAGCATCGTTGCAAATCGAACCAGCTCGTCGGCGTACTTCTCGTATGCCTCGGCATCTGCCGCATCAATCATCGGAACTGAGACGCCACGAAGGTCCGATTGACGACAACAAATTGCAAAAGTGTCAGTCAGCGCTCTGGATCAGGTGCCGGGACGGCTGACGCCGACGACGGTGCCCCAGTTGACTGCCTTCAGGCGTACGACCGAGCCGGTGTTGGGAGCGTCGATCATCATGCCGTTGCCGACGTAGATGCCCACGTGGCTGATCGGTGAATAGAAG
>JANOYI010000526.1:0-8447 GCA_031428795.1 Ilumatobacteraceae bacterium
GTCACCCAGCCGTACACCACCGACCCGGGTGTTGAGGCGGCGTGGCTGCAGGTGTACCGCAACGCGGAGGCCAACTGGGACCTGTATCAACTCGGCGAGGAGCTGGTGGATCTGGAGGACGCGTTCCGTCTCTGGCGCTTCCGTCACGTGACCACGGTGCAACGCATCATCGGCTTCAAGCAAGGCACCGGCGGCACGTCAGGCGTGGGCTACCTCCAAGCAATGCTGGCCACCGAGCTGTTCCCCGAACTGTGGAGCATCCGAACCGCTTTGTAGTTTGCGTGCTTCAGACCATCCAGGCGGCGCGGTCGATTGGTTGGTGAAGCGACTCGCGGGTGTACGCGAACGGGGCAAGCTCGGAGCCGACTTCGTCACCACAGGCGAGGCCGGCAAGGGTGCGGCCGAACCAGGAGGCGAACTTGAAACCGTGCGCAGCACCCAGCGCAATGGAGACCTGCGGGTAGCCGGGAAGTCGGTCGAGTACGAAGTCGCGGTCCGACGTGAGCGTGTAGAGACAGGTGGTCGTGCGCGGCGCTGTCCATGTGCCGCCAGTCAGTTGCCGCATGAATGAACCCAGGCGGCTCTCCATGTCAACGTCTGGGTCGAACGTGCGGGTGTCGGGGTCCACCTCGCGCCCGCCGCAGTCCTCCGCTCCCTTGACGGCCGTCATGTCACCGAACACTGGGAAGCCATAGAAGCTCGGGTCGTCCATCCAGATCCACACCGGGAAACGACCGACACTGAACGGCGTGAGGTCCGGTTGCCGGAAGTAGCTGACCTGTTCCTTCAGCACCGCGAGTGGGATCTGCAGGTCGAGGTCCGTGAGCACGCGGTTGGTCCAGGCGTCGGCCGTGATCACCACGCTGCCCACTCGCGTGACGCCGTCGTCGGTGACGATGTCGACTTCACCATCAACCGGCCGAATTGCGCGAACCGGCGTATTGCCGTGCAGCGTCGCACCGCGGACTCGGGCAAGCTCTTGCATCACTCGTGTGCCCTGGCCGGCGGGCACAATACCGGTCTGCGGTGAGTACACGCCCATCACATCATCGGTGACCAGCTGGCCACTCGCGAAGGCTGGCCAGCGGCGGCGGATCTCCGCGCCGTCAATCCATTCGTACGGCACCCGCTCGGCCGCGAGGCTGGCGGTGTAGGTGCGGTGGTCGATGGTGGCGTTGGGTGGGAAGAGATCGACGCCACCTGTGATGGTGATCATCCGCTGGTGGCTTTCCGCCTCCACAGCGCGCCACGCGTCGTACGCCTGCGCTGCCAGCCGCACGTATTCGGGAGTGTGGTACGAGCGGCGGATGATGCGCGAGTGGTCGTGCGACGCGCCTCGAACGTGGCCCAATTCGAACTGTTCGAAGCCGATGACATCGACTCCCCGTCGCGCCAGCCAGTACGCCGTAGCCGACCCGAGCCCGCCCAGTCCGACGACTGCGACATCTGCTGTCCGTGCGACCGTCATGCACGCAACGCTACTCTGAACGACCATGCAGGTTTCAGAGCAACTTGTCTCCATAGCGGTCGAAGGCGGGGCGATGCTGGCTGGCACCCTCTACTTGCCAGCAACGGACGGCCCGTTCGCGACGCTGCTCGAAGCCCTGCCATATCGCATGAGCGACGTCGGCGCGTCGTACGCCGACAGCTATTTGCGCTTCGCCGGTGAGGGCGGGTTTGCTGTGTTGCGCATCGATGTGCGCGGCACCGGCAACTCCACCGGGATCGCCGAAGACGAGTACCCCGACATCGAACGGCGCGACCTGCGCGCGGTCATCGAGTGGGTCGCCGCTCAGCCGTGGAGCACCGGCAAGGTCGGCATGTTGGGCACGTCGTACTCCGGTTTCAATTCGCTCCACATGGCGATGGAGGGCATTCCTGAGCTGGGTGCGATCGCGGCGATGTACGCCACCGACGACCGCTACACGGACGACGTGCACTACATGGGCGGCGTGCTGCGTGCGCTCGATCTCATCGACTACCCGCTGTACATGATCGCCATGAACGCTCTTCCGCCCACGCCTGCCGTGTGGGCGGAGACGGGGCTGGGCGATTGGGAGATCGAGTGGCAGCGACGTCTTGAGCAACACGAGCCGTGGCTGTTGGAGTGGTTGCGCCACCCGACGCCGGACGAGTCATGGCGGCGCGGTTCGGTACGGCTTGGCCCGCATGGGGACGGCTACGAGCGGATGAGCTGCCCGGTGCTGTTGATCAGCGGCTGGGCCGACGGCTACCGCAACAACACGTTCCGCGCCATCGAGCAACTGCCGAACTGGCGCCTGATCGCCGGACCGTGGGTGCACAAGGACCCATCTGTGGCACGTCCCGGGCCGAACATCGACTGCGATCTGGAACTGATGCGGTTCTTCGACGAGTATCTGCGGGGAGGCCCTCGCATGGTCGATTCTCCAGGTCGCGTCTTCGTTCGCCAGCCAACGCCGCCCGAACCCGATCTTGCGATGCACAACGGTCATTGGGTGGAGATCGACCAATGGCCATCGAACGAGTTGCAGAAGTTGGTCTTGACGTTCACGGAGGATTTGATCGACGAACTCGTCGTGCGCGGCGACGTGGGCGTGACGGCGTGGAACTCGTGCGCTGGCGGGTTGCCGTGGGGTCAGCCGCAGGACCAACGTCCGGACAATGCGCGCAGCATCACGTTCGACTGGGAGAACGCCGAAGAACTGATGATGCTCGGCAACAGCGAGGTCACGCTCAAGGTCCGCTCCTCCGCCACCGTGGGTCACCTGTCAGTGAAGCTGTGCGACGTCGCCCCTGACGGCACGAGCACGTTGATCACTCGAGGCTTCATGGATCTTGCCCAGCGCGGAGTGTGGCCCAGCGATCCGTTTGGGGAGGTGGGTGCATCGCCGCAGCCGATCGTGCCCGGCGAGTGGATCGACCTCACGATGCAGTTCGAGGCGACCACGTGGACCCTGATTCCCGGTCATCGCCTGCGACTCGCGATCTCGGGCACCGACTGGCCGAACTGCTGGCCGCCATCGCAGCTCTTCACGCTCGGCGTGCAGCGCGGTTCGGTGAGTCTTGTGCTGTGGACGGCGACGTCGTTGCCGGCGGCACGCGACTCGTTCGATGCTGGCTCGCACCCGCCCGACAGCGAGGCCGATGGGGTGGTCTGGCGTTACGAGACCGACGTGCTGGCGCGCGAGACACGCGTGCACAGCGCCTACGGCGGCACGTATAGCGGCACACACGGCACGGTCATAGCGGACGTGTACGAAGGCTCGTTGGGCATCAGCACGGTGGACTTGTCGAAGGGTTGGGCAAAGGGTCGCAGTCGCTACGACATGACGTTCATGCTGCCCGACGGCTCGACGACGCAGTGTTCCACCGAGGCGACGCTCAATGTCCGCAGCGACCGCGAGTGGTTCCACGTCGACATCGCCCTGCGGGCCGAACGCGATGGAGCGTTGGTCGGCGAAAGAGTCTGGCAAGAGCGCTTCCCCCGCTAGGAGTGCGGGCACGCGTCCGCGGACGCGTCCAGGTCCGCAGCAGTTATGTCCCTCACCGATGCTCTAGAGCCTGGCCCGGCGGCCGGCCTGGCCCGGCGGTGGGTGTGATTGGTTTTGCTCAGCGACAACTTTCCTTGCACCAACCGCAACACAAGTTGTCGTCGGGCTGGAACAAGTGGTCCTCGTCCCGCAGCTGGGCAACCGGGTTTGGCATGTTCCACCGACGGTGCCACACCTTGAGGACATGGGGTACATATTTTGTCAACTCGGTAACTGCGGTGGTTACCGAGCAGCTGGAACAAGTACCACGGTCGAGGAGAGAGGAGGAGCCGAGCAGTGCCGGCAGCCACCACCTCAAGAGCATGGGTTCGGGACTCGACCAGCGGAGGGCTAGAGCGCAACGACGGCGTGGCAGGCGACTTGGTGCACCGCTACTTCGGGTTCCAACTCCAAGTCGACGCCGCGACACTTGTCGCCGAAGCCAAGGCGATCGGCTTCGCCGCTTGCGACCAGGGGGCAGCGGGGATGGAAGCGGCAGCCGGCGGGCACGCGGGATGGGTCAGGGGTTTCGCCGACGAGGATCTGCTGCTCCATGCCTTCGATCTCGGGCACGACACTGAGAAGCGCTTGCGTGTACGGATGCTTCGGCGCTCGCAACACTTCCTCGGTGGGTCCGACCTCGACGATGCGGCCCAGGTACATCACGGCCACGCGGTCGGCGATGTTCCAGGCGAGCCCGAGGTCGTGCGTCACAGCGATGATCGACACGCCGTGCGTATCGACGAAGGATCGCATCAACGCCAAAATCTCGCCACGGATGGATGCGTCGAGGCTGGCCACCGGCTCGTCGGCCAAGAGCAGCGCCGGCTGCAGCGCCATCGCCGCCGCGATCAGCACCCGCTGCCGCTGCCCACCCGACAATTCGTGCGGGAAGCGACGCAGGTAGCGCTCGGCCGGACGTAGGCCAGCTGCGGTGAGAGCCTCGGCGACCAACGTCGGCTCGTGCCCTTTCACCTTGTGGATTCGCAGACCCTCCGCCACTGCCTCGTAGATCGAGTGTCGCGGATTCAACGCCCCCGACGGATCTTGGAAGATCATCTGCACTCGCTGGCGCAGCGCTCGCACGCTTCGGCCGCGACCAACCGCTTTGCCCTCAACCGTGATCGACCCGCGAGCCAGTGGCTCGAGTCCGATGATCGAACGGATGAGCGTTGTCTTACCGCACCCGGACTCGCCCACCAGGGCGACCACTTCGCCGCGCCCGACCTCCAGCGAGACCGTGTCAACCGCCCGCACCCGGCCGCCGCTGAATTGCACCTGCACATTCGTCAGCGAGACGACTGCCTCAGACACAACAGCCCCAGACACGACAGCCTCAGACATCAGAACCGCCCACGTGCACACACGCCGCACTACGCCCGCCGCCCGCGTCGCGCAACGACACATCCAGCTCCGAACACTCTGCGACGGCAACTGAACAGCGCGGCGAGAAGGGGCACCCCGAAGGCAATGCCGAAGGGTCGGGCGGGTCGCCTGCCAACCCTTGCGGATTCATACGCGAGAGCGGGTCGCCAATCGTCGGGAACGCCGCCGCCAAAGCCTGCGAATATGGGTGGAGCGGGTCAACGAAGACCTCTTTGCTAGCGCCCTCCTCAACAATCCGTCCGGCGTACATCACGGCCAGTCGCTGGCAGGTGTGGGTCAGCACCGACAGGTCGTGCGTGATGAACAGCAGCGCCAAACCCTGCTCACGCTGCAACTCCGCCAACAGCGCAAGCACCTGCGCCTGCACCATCACATCGAGCGCAGTCGTCGGCTCGTCGGCAATCAGCAGCTTCGGCTCGCAGGCGAGCGCGAGCGCAATCAGCACTCGTTGCCGCTGGCCGCCCGACAGCTCGTGAGGGTAACGATCAGCCCGTGCCGCCGGAAGCCCAACACGCTCCAACAGCTCACCCGAACGCGCCCGAGCGGCAGCCTGTGACTGCGTCGAGTGCAGCAGGATCGCTTCCTCGATCTGTTGTCCGATCCGGCGCACAGGATTCAGCGAATGCAGCGCACCCTGAAACACGATGGCGGCGCTGGTCCAGCGCACCGCTCGCAGCCGGCCGGGCTTCATTGCATAGACGTCCTCGCCGTCCAGCAGTACCTTGCCGGTGACCTCTGTGCCCTTGGGCAGCAGCCGCAACACCGAGCTCGCAATCGTGCTCTTACCGCATCCGCTCTCACCGGCCAGGCCAACCGTCTCACCCGCCTCCATCGTCAGGTTCACTCCGCGCACCGCGGGCACCAACCCGTCCTCGGTGCGATACGTCACTGAGAGATCTTGCAGTTCCAGCACGCTCATCGCTCACGCAGCCGCGGGTCGAGAATCTCTTCCAGCGCACGACCGAACAAGGTGACCGCCAGCACGACGAACACAATGCCAAGACCCGGCGGCATGTATGCCCACCAGCGACCCCCACTGATGGCACTGTTGTCCTTCGCCGCGTTCAGCATGCCGCCCCACGACGTGGAAGTGGGGTCGCCGAGGCCCAAAAAGGACAGCGTCGTTTCGGTCAGAATCGAGATCGGCACCGCCAGCGTGGTACTCGCAAGAATCAGAGGCGTCACGTTGGGCAAAATGTGCCGCCGCATCACATGAATGCGTCCAGCGCCCAGCGAACGCGCACGATCGACGTACAGGCGTTGCCGAACAGTCAGCACCTGCGCTCTCAGAAGTCGGGCCGTCGATGGCCAGGAAGTGACACCGATGACGAGGATGATCGTCCACAGCCCGCGCTCCAGAACAGCAGCCAGCACGATCGCCAACGGTAGGAACGGAATCACCAGAAACCAGTCGGTGATGCGCATCAGCACAGCATCGATCCAACCACCGAAGAAGCCAGCGGTGAGTCCGACCAGCGAACCGATGCCGACCTGCAGCAGCGTGGCCATCAGCCCGACGAACAGACTGATTCGGCTGCCCCACAGGAACTGCGCAGCGACACTGTGCCCGAGGTGGTCGGTGCCGAACAGGAACTCCCAACTGGGTGGCGCCCACACGGGGTTGTCGCCGGTGTTGGCGGCGCTCAGCGACGACTTGTCGCTCAGCAACGGTGCCGCGAACGCCAACAGTGTGAACATCACCAGCACTGCGAAACCCAGCAGCGCCAGCCGGTCGTTGCGCAACCCGCGCCACACCCCCGCCAGCGACGCGCGTCGACGATCCCACGCCACGGCGCGCCCGGAACGAGGTACCTGCAGATCGGTCATCGCCCGTTCACCCGTGGGTCGATGCGGCCATAGAACAGGTCTGCGACAAGGTTGGCGAAAATCAGCGAGGCGCTGAACAGGAGGAACAGTCCCTGCAGCACTGGGAAGTCAGGACCGGTCGCAGCGTTGCGCGTCAGCTGACCCAAACCTGGCCAAGAAAAGATCGTCTCGACGGCGATTGCGCCGCTGAGCACGAACCCGAAGTTGAGCGCCGAAAGACTGACCACTGGCAGCCGGGCGTTCGGCTGTGCGTGCTTGCGGCGCACGTCGGCGTCGCTCAGTCCTTTCGCCCGAGCGAGCTGCAGGTAGTCCTCGCGCAGGGTGTCGATCATCGCCGAGCGAGCGACGATGGTGTACTCACCGATGTATGCGATCGCCAGCACCATCGCCGGCAACGCCATGTGGTGCGCTTGGTCGAGCAGTTGCGCCAGACCTGTTGCGTTGCTGCCCGAGTCCTCCAAGCCGCCCGTCGGGAACAACCCAAGCCCGGAAGCGAACAAACCAAGGAACACCATGCTCAGCCACGCGTCGGGCATGGAGTAGGTGAACATTGAGAACGAGGTCACCCCCACGTCGTAGCGGCTACGGCGCCGCCACCCGGCCCGAAAACCCAACGCGATGCCAAGCATCGCCAGCAGCGTGGAGGTGCCGACCAGCAGGATCGTTGGCCACAACGCCTCACCGACAACGGTGGTCACCGGGCGAAAGTCCTTCATCGACACGCCCAGGTTGCCGCGCAACAACTGGCCGACATACGCGGTGAACTGGTCCCACTTGCTGCCGTCCAAGTTGAACTGTCGTTCCAGCCGAGCGATCTGGCTGTCGCTGAGGTTGCGCCCCCGAAACATCGACTCGACGGTGTTGTCATTGACGACGCGGAAGAGGAAGAAATTGAACACCACCACGAACGCGAGCGTGCTCAACGCGCCCACGATCTTCATGATGACGAAGCGCACACGCACGACGGAGGGCTACTCGCGATCGTCGGCAGTCGAGCGAGAACGAGCGATGAGTACGCCACCGATGACGAGCAGCACGAGGACGCCTCCGATGATGCCGATGAGCAGCCCGGTGCTGGAGCTGTCGTCGCCGCCGCCAGCCTCGATGGGCGTGAGGTTGAAGTAGCTGGGCGACGTGTTCGAGAACACGACCGGGCCAGTGCCCTTCGGTTGTTGAGTCCAGCCGGTGAAGCGGTCCGTTCGGTAGGCCTGCGTGTCAGCGTCGTGGTACAAGACGACGTAGGTCGACTCGGTGTAGAAGAGCGTGATCATCTCCTTCACGAGCTCCACGCGCTTGGCCCGGTCCAGCTCCTGGTTCTGCTGCGTGTAGAGCGCGTCGTACTCCTCACTGCACCAGTTGGCGTCGTTGTAGCCGGGTGAGGCCGCATCGGTCGTGAGCTGGTCGCAGGTGAAGTAACTCAGCATCGGGTCGGGGTCGACGAATGGTGTCCAGCCCCAGACGAAAAGATCGTAGGTGCCGTCGTAGATGACTTGGCCGAGCTGAGTGTCGTCGAAGACAGAAACCTCCAGCGCAATACCAATCTCGGACAGCCAACCTTCGAGGAGCTCGCGAATGGCAGAACCATTGACGCTGTCGCTGCGCTCTGCGTAGCGGAACTTCAGCTCGGTGCCGCCGCCGGGCATCTCGCGAACACCATTGCCGTCTACGTCGAGGTAGCCGGCGTCGTCGAGCATTGAGCTCGCGCGCAGTGGCTCATACATC
>JANOYI010000527.1:0-3663 GCA_031428795.1 Ilumatobacteraceae bacterium
CGACGGATTGCTGCACGCGCGAGAACTGCGGTTACGGTGGTCTTCCCAACGCCACCCTTGCCGGCCACTATGGCCACCCTGGCGGTGGTGAGGAACTGCAGCGGATCCACGCTCTTCGGAGGCACTTGTGCGCAGACTAGCGATCACCCTTCTTCTTGCCCCGCTCGCGGGCCTAGTTGGGCTATCTCTTCTTGGGGGCGCAGCCTCGGCTGGCAGCCCGGTTGGTGCCACGGTGCCACCAGATTCGACGACTTCGGCCTCCGGTGAGACGGGCGCTGCCGATCTGCCGCCCGTCGATGTGCTCCAGGTCTCGGGCCTGTTCGACGCCGTGACGGTGCAATCGATCGAGGACGCCATCACCCGCAGCGAGGAGAACGGTTCGCAGGCGCTGATCCTGCAGCTCAACACTGGCGGTTCGGTGGTCAGCACGGCTGACATGACTCAACTGCTGCAGCGCGTCGCCGATGCGAAAGTCGCCATCGGTGTGTGGGTCGGGCAGTCTCGCGACGCCCGTGCGTACGGTCAGCCGGCACAGCTTTTTGGTGTGGCCGACGTGACCGCAATGGTCGCCGGCAGTCGCATTGGGCACACGGGTGAACTGCTTTCGCTGGAGGGCACCACCGTCGACCTGGGTGCCGGCACCGACCTGCTGCGCAACGGCTCGATGTCGTTCTCCGAGGCCCGCAAGCTCAACGTGCTGCGGTTGGACACCTCCGATGAGGGCGTGCCCACCGTGAAGAGCATGGTGCTGGCGATGGACGGCGCCATCGTGTCGGTCGGCGGCGTCGATGGGGTCGAGCTGAACACGATCACCGAAGAACTCAACGATCAGGGCAAGACAGAAAACCTCGCCACCCTCGTCCGCTTCTCCGGCCTCGGGCTGATCGAGGAGATGTTCCACACGGTGGCCAGCCCGCCGATCGCTTACCTGTTCTTCGTGATCGGTGTTTGCCTGTTGATCTTCGAGTTCTTCACGGCTGGCGTCGGCATCGCCGGATTCGTCGGCGCGGTGCTCACCATCTTCGGCTCCTACGGCTTCTCCGCTTTGCCGGTGCGTCCGTTCGCAATTGCCCTGATCGTGCTGGCAATGCTCGCGTTCGCGATCGATGTGCAGGTGGGTATCCCACGACTCTGGACTGGTGTCGGCACCGCTCTGTTCGTGCTCGGGTCGTGGTTCCTCTACGAGCCGCTACCAGGAACTGACCTGCGGCTGGGTCTGTTCACCTTGTTCGCAGTGATCTCCGGCGTGTTGCTGACCTTCGTGGTCGGAATGCCATCGATGGTGCGCACGCGATTCTCCACGCCCACCATTGGCCGCGAGTGGATCATCGGCTCCACCGGCGTGGCGATTGGCGCCATCAGTCCCGAGGGCATCGTGCAGGTGGGTGACAGCAAGTGGCGGGCACGTACCAACCGGGCAACCCCGCTGGCTGCTGGCGACGAGCTGCGCGTGGTCGCCATCGACGGCGTGACGCTGGAGGTCGAACCGCTCGAGGGTGCGGCACGTGACTATCGCGAACGCCGTGCGAAGCCCGAAGCCGTTACTGAAGTAGCCGAGACTTCGGCCGTCGAAGGTTTGAAAGAACAGCAGCACTGATGTCGCCGGTCGCGGTGGTGGACCGCCGCACATTCGTGCAAGGTCGCACCGCCTGCTACAGCGTTGCGGGCGAGGGCTTGCCGGTAGTGCTGCTGCACGGGTGGGGGTTGGCGCACCATACGTATCGCGGCGTCATCCAGACCATCGCCGCGCAGGGTTGCCAGGTGATCGCACCGGCGCTGCCCGGCTTCGGCGGCACCTCAGATCTGCCCGGCGACTCGTTCTCGTTGCGCGGCTATGCGCAATGGGTGGCCGACCTGCTGGACTCTCTCGATATCGAGGAGCCGGCAGTCGTGGTTGGTCATTCGTTCGGTGGTGGCGTGGCCGTGCGGCTGGCGCACGACTTCCGGTCGCGAGTGCGCAGCCTGGTGTTGGTGAACTCCATCGGCGGTTCGTCGTGGCGCAGCGGGCGTGGCTTGCGCAGCATCGCCGAGCGACCGCTGTGGGACTGGGGCCTGCACTTCCCCGGCGATGTGTGGCCCATCCGTCAGGCCACGCGGGTGATCCCGGTGGTGGCCGAAGACTTCCTGCCGAACCTGGTCCGCAATCCACGGGCAATCGTCAAGGTCGCCAACCTCGCTCGGCGTGCCGACGTGCGCACCGAGCTGGAGTCGTTGCGCGACAGCGGCATGGCCATCTCCATCATCTGGGGTAAGCGCGATGGCATCATCCCGCGCGAGTCGTTCGAGGCGCTGTGCATCGCATCCGGAGTCGAGGGCACCGTCGTGGAGGGCTCACACAGTTGGCTCCTCGCCGACCCTCAAAAGTTCGGCGAAGTCATCACCAACGACGTCAGGGTTGCCCAAGCCGCGCGCGACTTGGAGAAGGCCTTGCCCGAGGGCAAGCGAAAAGGCCTGCGGAGGGTCCAAACGCTCGCCCCCCGCCGCCGACCCGCCCCCAGCGAGTAGTCGATCCGTCAACCTGTCGCGGCCGCGACCACCGGCCAACTGGGCCGTCCCGGAACCGTACGTAGGCATCTGGGAAGCCCCAGTTGCGGCCACAACCTTCGCGGCCTACAGCGTTGGGAGTTTTGGGCCCGGGATTCGCACTTCTTCGCGGCGTCGTGTGATGCCTCGGGCGTCTAGTTCGGTGGCCAACGGGACGGCGTGCTTTCTGGTGTTGGCCAGGGCTTCCCGGAACTGGGACATGGTGAAACCCTCGGGGTTGGCTCGCAACAACTCGGCGGCCGCTCGGGCGGCGTTGTCGATTGCCGTCGGGTGGAAGTAGAGACCGTCGCGCTCTACGACCAGCTTGCGCCGCACCAACTCGCGTAGCTGGGTCTTGTCGATGCCGCTCGGGTCAGGCGGGGCTGTGCCGCCCGCCAACAAGGTGGCGAGAAACGGATGGTCGGCCAGCGGATCCCTCGCCTCAACCGGTCGCGCCCGCCCGGCTTCCACGGCAACACCTTCGAGCGTGGCGACTGTCGCGCGCTCGCGCTCGTCGAGGGATGCAACATCGAAGCCCAGCTCATCGGCTGCTGCGATTCGTGCGCGCACCGAGGCCTGCGTCGTTGCGAATGCGACCGGCGAAACCACCCACGCGCCGACCGTCGGTTCACGGCGTTCGCCCGTCATCGCCTCCAGGTCGTCGGCCGTCACCCAGCCGCGCTCGTCGATGACGCGATCCACGCTGCGGTCGGGCTGTGCCTTAGACGCCGGTCGAACCGGCGCGACGTCGAGCACCTCCCCACCGCCGACTGTTTCGTCGCGACCGGATTCGCGCAACACGAATCGGTCGCCGGGCAGCAACGGCAGTTCGGTACCCAAGTGCAAACGCACCTGTCCGGAATTGCCGGGCGCCAGCGATTGGCTGCCCAACACGCGCAGCTTCACCGGAAACTCACCCGAGCCGATGTACGCGGCGTAGGCGCCCCGGCGCGAGACGACGTGGTCGAGGGATGCGAGCACGGTGAGGCTGGCGTCGAAGCGAGCGGTCGGCCGCCAATGCGCGGGCTTCACGATTGCGTCGCCGCGTCGCAACTCGGTGTGGTCGACCCCGACCAAGTTCAGTGCGACCCGATTGCCCGGCCCGATCGAATCGTGGCGCTCGCCATGCGATTGCACTGA
>JANOYI010000528.1:0-3066 GCA_031428795.1 Ilumatobacteraceae bacterium
CGGTCGAAGCAGCCGTCGGCCCCTTGGAGGTGTTGTGATGTCTGGTCCCCGTCCGGTGCGCGCTGCTCGCGGTACCGATCTGAACTGTCTCGGTTGGCCGCAGGAGGCAGTGCATCGCATGATGCACAACAACCTCGACCCCGAGGTGGCCGAGCGGCCCGACGACCTCGTCGTGTACGGCGGCACCGGCCGCGCTGCGCGCAGTTGGGATGCATTCGATGCCATGGCGCGCACGCTCACCACGCTGAAGTCTGACGAGACGATGCTCGTGCAGTCAGGCAAGCCGGTCGGTGTGTTTCGAACACACGAGTGGGCGCCACGAGTACTGCTGGCAAACAGCAACCTTGTTCCGGAGTGGGGGAACTGGGACGAGTTCCGTCGACTGGAAGACATGGGTCTCACGATGTACGGCCAGATGACCGCCGGCTCGTGGATCTACATCGGCACGCAAGGCATCCTGCAAGGCACCTACGAGTGCTTCGCCGAGATCGGCCGTCGTAAGTTCAACGGCACTTTGGCCGGAACGATCACCCTGACCGCGGGCCTTGGCGGCATGGGCGGCGCACAGCCGCTCGCAGTCACCATGAACGACGGCGTCGCACTGTGCATCGACGTCGAGGCATGGCGAGTACAGCGCCGTCTCGAGCACCGCTACCTCGACGAGATCGCCGACTCGCTGGAAGACGCAGTCGCCCGTTGCATCCGCGCTCGCGATGATCGTCGCCCGCTGTCAGTCGGGCTGGTCGGAAACGCTGCGGAGGTTGTGCAGCAGTTGTTGGACATGGATTTCCCGGCCGACATCGTCACAGACCAGACAAGTGCTCACGACCCGCTCAGCTACGTGCCGGTCGACCTCACGCCCGAAGCAACCGCCGAGATGGCGCGCACGAACCCGCGGGAGTTGATCCGTCGGAGCCGCGAAAGCATGGCGATGCACTGCCGAGCAATGGTCGGCTTCATGGACCGTGGAAGCGAAGTGTTCGACTACGGCAACAGTCTGCGTGCCGAAGCGAAGTTGGGCGGCTTCGAGCGTGCCTTCGATTACCCCGGCTTCACGCCTGCGTACATCCGCCCACTGTTCTGCGAGGGCAAGGGTCCGTTCCGTTGGGTGGCGCTCAGCGGCGACCCGGCCGACATCGCGGCCACCGACAAGGCCGTCCTGGACGAGTTCCCCGACGACGAAGGTCTGCACCGCTGGATCCGTATGGCCGGCGAACGGGTGGCGTTCCAGGGGCTGCCCGCACGTATCTGCTGGCTGGGCTACGGCGAACGCCACCGCCTCGGCCTGCGCTTCAACGAGATGGTGCGCAGTGGCGAGCTGAAGGCGCCGATCGTGATCGGCCGCGACCACCTCGACTCGGGCTCCGTTGCCTCGCCGTACCGCGAGACCGAATCGATGATGGACGGCAGCGACGCAATCGCCGACTGGCCGCTCTTGAACGCAATGGTCAACACCTCCAGTGGCGCAACTTGGGTCAGCATTCACCACGGCGGCGGTGTCGGCATCGGTCGCAGCATTCACGCCGGCATGGTCGCGCTCGCCGACGGTACCGACCTTGCAGCCGAGAAGCTCGAGCGGGTGCTCACCACCGACCCGGGCATGGGCGTCATCCGCCATGCCGACGCCGGCTACCAGCGAGCCATCGATGTGGCCGATGAGCGTGGCGTCCGCATTCCCATGCGCGAGGGTTGAGGCGTGCCGGTCCGCGACATTCTCCACGTAGGCAACCCGCTGCTGCGAGAGCGGTCGCGCGAGATCACTCGTGACGAGCTGGCTTCGCCGGAGATGCAGCAGTTGATTGATGACCTGATCGACACGATGCATGCGGCGAATGGCGCTGGCATCGCGGCCCCGCAAGTTGGTGAACTGGTTCGAATTGCGACCGTCGAAGTCACCGAGAACCCGCGTTACCCGTACAAGCCACGCATCCCGCTCACCATCGTCGTCAACCCGATCATCGAACCGCTCGACGACGAACTGGTGGAAGTCAACGAGGGCTGCCTGTCGGTGCCGAACATGCGGGGCAACGTGATGCGCAACGTGAACGTGAACGTTCGCTGGTGGGACCGCGATGGTGTGGAGCACGACGAGATTCGCCGCGGTCTGACCGCTGGCACGTTCCAACATGAATGCGATCACCTTGATGGCTTGCTGTTTCTCGATCGGGTGCACGACACACGCAGCCTGACGACGTGGGAGCAGTTCGAGCGCTTCCATCGCGCAGAGTTCATCGAGCGGATCACTGCGTTCGTTGCCCGAGTCGGTTCCTGAATGGCGCAGTTCTGGTGCGAACTCGCATGGCTGGGCGGCGACACTTCGACCGCGGATGTACTGGTCACCGCGGCAGGCGATCGGATCACTCAGGTCGTTGTCGGCGTGCCCTGCCCGCCCGAAGCGACACGGCTTGCCGGACTGACGCTGCCCGGAATGGCCAACGCCCACAGCCACGCGTTTCACCGCGCTCTGCGCGGGCGCACGCAGGTCGGGACCGGGTCGTTCTGGACGTGGCGCGACCAGATGTACACCGCTGCGCAGCGTCTGAACCCCGACTCGTACTTCCGCCTCGCACGAGCGGTGTACGGCGAGATGGCGATGGCGGGGATCACCTGCGTCGGCGAGTTCCATTACCTACACCACGGGCCCGCAGGCGTGCCGTACGCCGATCCGAATGCGATGGGCGCAGCGCTCACCGCGGCCGCGCACGAGGCTGGCCTTCGAATCACACTGCTCGACACCTGCTACCTCCACGGTGGCTTCGGAGTGGAGCCCAACGAGAGACAGTTGCGGTTCAGTGATGGTGACGCGCTGTCGTGGGCGGCGCGGGCGTCTGCCGCCAGTTCGCTCGAATCCGCTGACGTGCGAGTGGGCGCAGCGATCCACTCTGTCCGCGCGGTCGACCCGGCCGCCATCGAAGTAGTCGCCGCATGGGCAGCCACTCGCGATGCACCGTTACACGCCCACGTCTCCGAGCAGAAGGTGGAGAACCAGCAGTGCATCGATGCCTACGGTCTGACACCGACCGCGCTACTCGCTGAACGCGGGGCGCTAGGCGACCGCTTCACGGC
>JANOYI010000529.1:0-4359 GCA_031428795.1 Ilumatobacteraceae bacterium
GCCGACCCTGAGAAGGGCACGGGCATTGCGATGATCTGCACCTTCGGCGACACCACCGACGTCACCTGGTGGCGCGAACTGAACCTTCCGTCGCGTGCGCTCATCGGTTTCGACGGTCGCTTCGCGGTCGAGGCACCTGAGTGGATCACCGACGGCGATGGTCGCGAGAACTACGCGCAGGTGGCCGGACTCTTCCCGAAGCAGGCGCAGAAGAAGATCGTCGAACTACTGCAAGCAACCGGCGAGATGCTCGGCGAGGCTCGGCCCATCACGCACCCGGTCAAGTTCTACGAGCGCGGCACTCGCCCGCTGGAGATCGTCGCCACCCGCCAGTGGTACGTCCGCAATGGTGGCCGCGACGCTGTCCTGCGCGACGCACTCGTGGCCCGCGGCGACGCGGTCACGTGGCACCCGGGGTACATGCGTCACCGGTACGACAACTGGGTCGGCGGCCTGAATGGCGATTGGTTGATCAGTCGCCAACGCTTCTTCGGTGTGCCGGTCCCGTGCTGGTACCGCCTCGATGCCGAAGGGAACCCGCTGTACAGCGACGTGCTGGTGCCCTCCGAGGAGCGGCTGCCCATCGACCCCAGCACCGACTGCCCCGATGGATTCACAAATGACCAGCGCGGCGTACCAGGCGGTTTCGTCGGCGACCCCGACGTGATGGACACATGGGCCACCAGCTCACTCACGCCGCACATTGCGGGCGACTGGTCGGGCGAAGCTGATGGCGACGACCTGTTCAGTCACGTCTTCCCGTACGACATGCGCCCACAAGGCCACGACATCATCCGCACCTGGCTGTTCAGCACCATTGTGCGCAGCCACCACGAGCACGGTGTTGCCCCGTGGCGCCACGCTGCGCTCAGCGGCTGGATCCTCGACCCCGACCGCAAGAAGATGTCGAAGAGCAAGGGCAATGTGGTCACGCCCATCGACCTGCTCGAACAGTACGGCACCGACGCGATCCGATACTGGGCTGCAAGTGGCCGCCCCGGCGTGGACACCGCACTCGACGAAGGTCAGATGAAGGTCGGCCGCAAGCTGGGCACCAAGCTGCTCAACGCGTCGAAGTTCGTGCTGCACTCGTTCGGCGAGCCGCCAGCCAATGCTGTACCCACGGAGGCATTCGACTTGGCGATGCTGGCACGATTGCGCAATGTGGTCACCGACGCAACCGGTGCGTTCGACAGCTTCGACTACGCCCGCGCGCTGGAAGTCACCGAGGAGTTCTTCTGGTGGTTCTGCGACGACTACGTCGAGCTGGTGAAGAGCCGCGCCTACGCACTTCACGGACCCGAAGGCGCCGCCTCCGCGCAAGCTGCGCTGCGTCAGGCGCTGCACACCGTCCTGCGCCTGTTCGCACCGTTCATCCCGTTCGTCACCGACGAAGTGTGGAGCTGGTGGCAGACCGGTTCGGTCCACAGCCAATCGTGGCCTGGCACCGACCTCCCCTCGACGGTCGGCGATGCCGACATGCTCGATCCCGTATGCGAAGTGCTCGCCTCAATCCGTCGGACAAAGACGGAAGCCAAGGTCAGCCAGAAGGCAATCGTTTCGCTGCTGGTGGTGACAGCGCCCTTAACGACGCAATCGCTGCTCACGGCGGCTGAAGGCGACCTGCGCGACGCCGGGTCCATCGACGTCGTTCGTTACGAAGCCGGTGACGCGTTGACGTGCACCGTTGAACTCGCACCTGTGACCGAAACCGCCTGAACCCAGGGCGTCCTGACCCCTGCGCCACGAACAGGGCGGGTAACCTGCACGACGCATGAGTAGCCCCGAAGTCGAGCCTGCGCCGCAATTCAAGCCGCGTCACACCACCGCCCAGCGGGCAGTCCTCACGATCAACATCATCGTCGTGATCGCCTGCCTCGTCGGTGCTGGCGCGCTCGTCTACGGTAAAAACCAGCTTGACGGGCGGCTGCAGACCAGCCTCGGCGAGGTCGACACGACGGTTGCCGGCCAAGCCACGCTCGCACCCGGCGAAACCCTCGCGCCCGGACAAACCCTGAACGGCGCGGTGCCCGAGACCTTCCCCGCAGCTGACCCGGCCGCGCAGAACTTTCTGATCGTCGGCAGCGACGCCAACGCCTGCGTCGACGCTGGCTCTCCATGGGCCGGCGCCGCAGACCCGGGCCGCGAGAACATCGGTAACCGCAGCGACACCATCATGATCATGCGGGTGGACCCAGTCACACGCCAGGCGGCTGTGCTGTCGTTTCCGCGTGACCTGTGGGTGAAGATCCCCGGTCGGGCGAAGAGCCGCATCAACTCGGCGTACATCAAGGACGACCCGACGCTGCTCTCGCAGACGCTGTACGACAACTTTGATATCAACGTCGATCACTACCTCCAGGTCGACTTTTGTGCCTTCAAACGCATCGTCGACGCAGTCGGTGGTGTCACGGTGCCGTTCTCCACTCGGATCCTCGACAAGAACGTCGGCCTCGACGTGGCCGCCGGCTGCCACACATTCATGGGCGATGAAGCGCTCGCCTACGTCCGCTCCCGCCACCTGAAATGGATGGACGAGAACGGCGAGACCCACGAGGACAGGACCTCAGATCTCGGGCGTATTTCACGCCAGCAAGACTTCCTTCGCCGCACGCTGCAGGCAGCCCTCAACAAGGGCATCTTCGACCCGGCCGTGGCGCGGGCCTTGATCACCTCGCTACAGAAGGACATCGTGACCGAGGCGGGCTTCACCGTCGACGACATGCTCGAGTTCGCTGGTGTGCTGCGCGATGTCAACCCAGACAGTATTCGGACGTACCAAATCGAGGCCAAAGGCATGATGATCAGCGGCAACTCGGTACTCGACCCACGCATCGAGGGCGACAACATGGTCGCCATTCTCGCTATCTTCCAGGGCACGGCGCCCCTCGCAGGTGCCCCCGAGCAGACCTTCGAGACCACCACATCAGTCGCGACCACCACCACTCGGGTGCCGGGCAGCACTGCCGTTTCGGCGACGACGGTGCCGGCAACGACCACCACGGTCGCCGAGCCCGAAGAGAACATCAAGGGCGATATCCTGCCCGACCCAACCCTCGTCTGCGACTGACGTCCAAGCAGATCAGCCGGGAGCCAGGTGAGTTAGGCAGAACGGTCGAGGGCCTGCGTCAGGGCTTCGGCCACCTGGCTGGGGCCGCTGACGGTGATGCATCGGGCGCCCACCTGGGCGGCGAAGGCAAACGCCTCGTCACTGTCGGCCTCGGGCGCGACGATCACCAGCTCGCTCAGCCCACTCGCTGCCGCGACCGGGTCGCCGTCGACCGTCGAGCGACAGTCACTGAGCAAGATCGTCACCTTGCGTCCGGCCCGACTGCGTTGCAGTTGCTCACTGGCCACGCGTAGCGCACCCGCCAGATCGGTGGTGCCGAAGCCGCGCAACGACAGCACATCGTTGACGACCCGGTCGCTGGGCTTCGGAGTCAGCTGACCCTTCGCGACCACCACGTTCTTGCCGAAGGCGAGCACGCTGTAGTCCTCAGGCGTCCGGCTCGCCACGGCTGCCGCAGCCAGCGCGGCGGTGGCAAGCGGCTTGCCGCCCATCGAGCCGCTGCGGTCCACCAGCAGGCACATCGCAGTTGCCGGCTTCACCCAACCGCGAACACGAAGACGGTCGACGTCGATCGCGCCCGCACGGCCCTCGATGATCGCTTCCAGGCTGGCGTCGATGTCCAGATCGCCACCATCGGGACGGTAGGGCAGGTCGCGCAGAGTGCCGATTCCCCGGGGACGCACCGGCCCGCGACGAGCGATGTCGAGAAACAATTTGGCCGCCAAACGCTTCGCCAGTTCGCGCAGGCGAACATCGGTCGCTCCGACGAGGTCGGCGAGCATCGCCAGCGTCTCGTCCGGGTCGTCGCGAAGCCCGTCTTCCACCGCCGACTCATCGAGCTCACCGACCTCCGGTGAGACCTGCTCGAAACGTGGGTTGCGGGCCAACTCGCGACGCGACGTCGTGCGTTTCTGACTCTGGGCGACCTCGGCGTCAGCGTCGTCGCCTTCCTTCACCTGCGGCGGCGGGGCTAGCCCTTGTTCGCCCCCGTCGGGGCGCTCACTTTTCCCGAACCACCCTCGCCGTCTGCCTTCGGTGGGGCGAAGACCTGCTGCCACAACTCGGTGACGATCTCCTCGGCGCTGCGATTGCAGCCCTCGCGTAAACGGAGGCGACCGCTGAGCGCGACGAGCGCCGCGTCCAGCCCCACCGCGGCGTTGTCCGCAGGCACGCCGCGCAACGACGCAAGCGAAGCCGCTACTGCGGCACAGTCGATGGCACCGCGCACCGATGAACCAATGCGAACGTCGGGGTGGCTGCGAGTGCGACGAACAACTTCAACCGCGCCA